>NZ_JBSFCF010000028.1:0-135223 GCF_053593335.1 Streptomyces sp. NPDC002324 | reverse complement strand
CCCTCTCCCCCCCCCCCCCCTTCACCACCCCCCCCCCGTCCCGCCCCCCCCCTACGGCGCCCCCCCCGGGTCGCCGCTCATGAGCGGCGACCGGTCGGGAACGGGGATCGGAGCTGGAGCGTGAAGTGACGTGGCGAGGCCGCCGACCGGCTACCGAGCGCCCCCGTGAACCTGTGCCGGTGCGCGGCACGAACAGGCTCGACCCGAGAGGCCCTCGACCGCCCGGCGAACTCCGTCAGCTGTCGGAGTAGCTGAAGTCGCCCACTGTCCAGGCGCTGACGTCCTCGATCGCCACGCGGTACATTCCCCCTGTTTCCGGAATGCCCACAGTGCCCTGCAGGATGCGGGCGACGTGGAAGTGCAGATGAGTGGGTGTCTCGTCCTCCTTGGCGGGGGCCTCGAACATGGCGGAGAACTCGCCCAGGCGGTCCGAATCCCTGAGCACATCCGACACCCGCTGCCTCCACACCGTCTCGGGAGCCAGCCGGCCGGTGATGACAGCACCACTGGTGACCACGGTCAGGGACATCTGATTGCTCTGCTTGGACTCGACCAGGGCGGCGACGTCAACGAGCAGCTTGTCAGGCTTCGACATGACGCAGAGTGTATGCGCCGCCTCGTGCGGCTGGGTGGCCTGGGACGGAGTAAAGCGGCGCTTTTACCACCCGGGCGCTCACCGAGCCGGTCGGCTCGAACGAAGCCCCGCCCGGGGCCGGGCCTCAGGCCCCGGTCCTCGGCGTCACCGGCCACCCCTTCCCGCGTGGCGAAAATGGCGTGATGTGTAGTCGCTTTTCAGCGGTGGGAGCGCTCCCATATTCAGGGGTGGGGGGTCGGAGCCGGGGCTGCAGCCAGGAGGAGAAGACATGAGGCAGAGCCAGAACGAGCCCACCGACGGACACCAGGGAGCGCCGAGCCGCAGGACCGTGCTGGCGGCGGCGGGAGCCCTGCCGATTCTCGCCGCCACAGCGGTGCCGGCCGCCGGGGCCACGAAAGCCGCTGCCGCCGCGGCGGTCATCGACCCGTCCGTGCGGCGCCAGACCGTCCGGGGCTTCGGCGGGATGACCCACGCGGCCTGGATCGGCGACCTCACAACCGCCCAGCGGGACACGGCATTCGGCACCGGAGAGGGGCAACTCGGCCTGTCGCTGCTGCGGATCCCCGTTCCCGAGGACCGGGCGGCCTGGAGTCGCGACCTTGCCACGGCGAAGCGCGCGGTCGGGCTCGGGGCGGCCGTCATCGCGTCTCCCTGGAACCCTCCCTCCCGCATGGTCGAGACCTTCGTCCACGGCAGTCAGACCAACGCCCGGCGTCTCAGGTACGACATGTACGGCGCCTACGCTCAGCACCTCGACGACTTCACCACGTACCTGCGGGACAACGGCGTCCCCCTGTACGGCATATCGGTGCAGAACGAGCCCGACTACGCGCACGACTGGACGTGGTGGACCTCGTCCGAGATGGTCCGGTTCCTGCGGGAGAACGCCGGCTCCATCGGCACCAGGGTCATCGCGCCGGAGTCGTTCCAGTATCTGAAGAACATGTCGGACCCGATCCTCAACGACCCGACGGCGCTGGCCAATGTGGATGTCATCGGGGCCCACCTCTACGGCACATCGTTCTCGAACTTCCCCTACCCCCTGTACAAGCAGAAGGGCGCGGGCAAGGAACTCTGGATGACCGAGGTCTACTACCCCAACAGCACCGACTCGGCGGATCTCTGGCCCCAGGCCCTCGATGTGGGGGAGCACATCCACCGTGCCATGGTGGACGCCGAGTTCCAGGCGTACATCTGGTGGTACATCCGGCGCGGTTACGGCCCCCTGCGCGAGGACGGCAGGATCAGCAAGCGCGGTGCCTGCATGGCACAGTTCGCACGGTTCGTGCGGCCCGGACACGTGCGGATCGAGGCGACGCCGAAGCCGACGTCGGACGTGTACGTCTCGGCGTACCGGGGCACCGGCTCCACGGTCGTCGTCGTCGCCGTCAACAAGGGGGGCGCGGCGGTGAGTCAGCAGTTCACCCTGGCGAGTGGCGCGCCTTCCGGTGTCTCGTCCTGGGTGACCGACGCGGGCCGAAACGTCGCGGCCCTGGGCAGGTCCGGCGTGTCCAACGGGACCTTCACCGCCACGCTGCCCGCTCGCAGCATGACGACGTTCGTGACCGGCTGACCGGCTGACCGGCTGACCGGTCGACCGGCTCACCTGCGGCAGGGGTTGCCTGGTGGCAGAGCACGCGGCGCCGGGCATCTCCGCCGCGCACGCCGATCGCAGCGATGTCCGATTCTCGCCGTTCCGCGTTAAATGCCTGGACTGGGAACCGCCCCGGACGGGACACTTCCGACTTCCGAACCTCCGGGAGTGTGATGGGGACCACAGACATGTCAGGACCGGCGCCGGGCAGGAGCGCGGTCGTCCTGGCGCTGCGCCACTACGGCCGGGAACTGCTGAGACTACGACGGCTGGCCCTGCCCGCGCTGCTGTTGCCGGCCGTGGGCAACATCGGCATCCGCTACGTCGCCCCCCTGCTGATCGCCAAACTGGCGGCACAGGCCGCCGACGACGGTCTCACCCTCGGCTCGGCGCTGCCGTACGTGCTGGGCTTCGGTGTGACGCTGCTGCTCGCCGAGGCCGTGTGGCGCGTCGGGCAGCACTGCCTGAACCGCGTGGACGCCCTCGGCATGGAACACCTGTACGTGAGCGGCATGGACGAACTCCTCGCCAAGGACGCCGCCTTCTTCCACGACAACTTCGCGGGCTCCCTGACCAAACGGGTGCTCAGCTTCGGCAAACGCTTCGAGGACTTCGTCGACACACTGACGTACCGGATCGTGGGCAGCCTCGTCCCCCTGCTCTTCGGCGCCGTGGTGCTCTGGAGCTACGAACCGATGCTCGTCGTCGGTCTCCTGGTGATGATCGCGCTGACCGTGGTGGCCGCGACGCCGCTGATCCGTCGTCGGCAGAGGCTCGTCGCCGACCGTGAGGCGGCGATCGCCCGGGTCTCCGGCCACGTCGCCGACAGCCTCATGAACATGGAGACCATCCGGGCGTTCGCGGCCGAGCGGCGCGAGGCCGACGAACACCGCTGCCGGGTCGCGGACTCCCGGCGCCTGACGCTGAGATCGTGGGACTACGGCAACCTGCGCGTCGACACCCTGATCGCCCCCATGTCCGTCCTCACCAACGTACTGGGCCTGTTGGTCGCCATCGCCTTCGGCAGCCCGGGCCAGGGAGTCGAGGAGATCGTCGTCGCCTTCACCTACTACTCCAACGCGACCCAGATCATGTTCGAGTTCAACCAGATCTACCGGCGTCTGGAAAGCTCGATGACCGAGGCCGCGCAGTTCACCGAACTGCTGCTGGATCCGCCCACCGTGCTCGACCCGCCCGAACCCGAACCGCTCGCGCCGCGGGACACCAGCATCCGTTTCGACGCGGTGACCTTCGCCCACGCGGGTGCGAAGCCGATCTTCCAGGGGCTCGACCTGGACGTGCCCGCAGGGGCGCGGATCGGTCTGGTCGGCAGGTCCGGTGGCGGCAAGACCACGCTCACCCGGCTCCTGCTGCGTATGTCGGACATCGACCACGGACGCCTGGTGATCGGAGGCCAGGACATCAGCCGACTGCGCCAGACCGACCTGCGCTCACTGATCGCCTACGTCCCGCAGGAGCCCGCGATGTTCCACCGCAGCCTGCGCGACAACATCGCCTTCGCCCGGCCCGGCGCCACCGACGAGGAGGTCCGCGCGGCGGCAGCGGCCGCGCACGTCACGGAGTTCGCCGAGCAACTGCCCGACGGCTTCGCGACCTTGGTGGGGGAGCGGGGAGTCAAACTCTCGGGCGGCCAGCGCCAGCGTGTCGCCCTCGCCCGCGCTATCCTGCGCGACGCCCCGATCCTGCTGCTCGACGAGGCGACCAGCGCGCTGGACTCGGAGAGCGAGCTCCTGGTCCAGGACGCCCTGTGGCGGCTGATGGACGGACGCACGGCCCTGGTGGTCGCCCACCGCCTGAGCACGGTCGCCGGCATGGACCGCCTCGTCGTCCTCGACCGCGGAAGCGTCGTCGAGCAGGGCACCCACGAGGAACTGCTCGCGTCGCAGGGTGCCTACGCCAAGCTGTGGCAGCACCAGTCGGGCGGCTTCCTCGGCGAGAGCGACGAGTCGGCCGACGCATGCCCGCCCCCGGAAGCCGACCCCGGCAAACTGCCCGGTCCGGCCGATCCCGCGGCGGCGGACGAGGGCCGTAGGACGTGGTCGCACGCCCGTACGGGCACCGGGTCCACGTGAGCGAGACGGATACCGGCCATTCTCGACCGCCGGCGCCGTCACGCTGACACGTCCGCCGCGTCCGCTGCACCGCGAAGCGCCGGGGAGCGCCGGGGAGCGTGCGACGGCCGCTCCCGGAACCGGCTCCGACGAACTGCGCCGGCGCAGCCGTCGGCCCTCCCGTGGGGAGGGCGGGAGGGACGGCGCGGCCCCGCCCAGGCAGGAGTGCGCGGGCGGGGCCAAGCGTGGTGACCCCCAACGGGGGAATGGGGGATCACCGCTGTCACAGCTTTGCACTGGATCCGGCCAAGCGACAGAGGTGTGACCGAAATCAGTTGCCTGGCATCTTCCCGCCCGGCCACCATGATCGAACAGGTGGAAGATGTTGTGCCTGCCGTCGCCCTGGCCAACCGACACGCAGGCGATTCCAGATGCCACGGAGCATATCCGCAGCTGGTCGTCCCGTTGGGCACTGGGCACATCCCGCCACGGACCTAGTCGGGGGCGGCGCGGGCGGACATCCGGAACATGCGGGAGTCCCCTTTCCTGCCGGATGGGGGACCCTGCCGACGGAACGGTCATGTTGATCGGTGACAGGGAGGGGTGGAGTTCTGTGCGGCTCCGACGAAGGAGAGGTCCGGGCCGGGCGGCCGCGGTATGGGTGACGCTCGTGGCCGTCCTGACGGCACTGGCGGCCACGGCGTCGGCGGCATCCGCGGCGCCGCCGGCCGCGCGCTCGGCGGCCGCGGCGCCTGCCGACAGACCCGACTTCAAGTTGCCCTTCGCCTGCGACCAGACCTGGCAGTTGCAGACGTACCGGGGCCATGCCCCCGACGACAAGAAGCTCGACATGTACAGGGTCGGCGGGAACACGCTCGGCTCGTTGGTGGCCGCGTCCGCGGCCGGCACGGTCACCGAGCTGTTCGAACCGGGTGGCCTGGAGATCAACCACGGCAACGGCTGGTTCACGGTCTATCTGCACATGGACCGCAGGGACGTGAGCGTCGGGCAGCGGGTCGCCTCCGGCACCACGATCGGGCGGCTCGGCCTGGTCGGCACCACCTCGGCGCATCTGCACTACGAGCAGCTCTACGACACCAACGGTGACAACAACGGCGAGAACGACGAGATCGTCCACCCGGTGATCCAGGGAACCGAGTACCGGCTCTCACCGGATCAGACCTTCCCTCGGGTGACCAGCACCAACGCCTGTGGCGGAAGCGGTGAGCCCGAGAAGTACTGGGTGGACACCTTCGCCGACGCGACCGGTTACGCCGCCGTCGACTGCGTCGGCGACAGCAGGCCGCAGTGCGTGCCCCAGGGCAAGCTGTACAAGGGCACCAACTACGTCCTGTGCAAGAAGTGGGGCGACGAGGTGCGGGTGGGCACGTCCTTCAACCACTACTGGCTGCTGACCGACCTCGACGAGGTGGTGCCCGGTGGGAAGGGCCGCGCCTATGTGTCGGCGTACTACCTCCAGCGCTGGGGGAACGATGAGGCGAAGGACAACGACGGGCGTGTGATCCGCGACTGCGGGGCCGACGAAGTGCCCAGGTGACGTCCTCAGGAACACTCGGGCAGCACCGGACTGTCCTTCGTGCGTACGGCGGGCAGCCAGGCCGTCCTGCTCGGTGCGTCGTCCGGGAGACGGACCCGTAGCCACCGGGCGGAGAGTCTGCCGGACTCGTCCCTGACCGTCGTCCCCCGCGAGAGACGGCAGTCGACAGTGAGGACGTCTCCGTGCCACACCCGGGTCGCCACGACGTTCTCGACGGTGTACGGGAGTGCCGGATCCACGGCCAGGCCGAGGCTGCACGCCGCAAAGCGTTCCTCGGCCTGGTCGCGGCACAGCTTCACGGTGTTGAACACGGCGATGCGGCCGGCCGGTGGGGCCGTGCTCCGTCCGTCGGACCGGTCGTGCCCGTCGCCGCCGGAGGCGTACGTTCCTCCGGCGGCCGCCGCCCCGCACAGCAAGGTGGCCAGGGCGACGCCGAGCAGAGCCCTCCGCCGTCCGACGGACTTCGGGACCGACGCCGTCCGCATCCGAGCCAGCAGGCTCTCGGCGGTGTGAACGGAACGCTCGGCATGCGTCGGAGCCAGGCAGTCGGCGGCCAGCTCGCGCCAGAAGAGGGGTACGGCACTGTCCAGCCGCAGCGGCGCGCGCCCCTCGGCGTACTCCTGCGCGGCCGCCCCGCGCGCCATGGGCGTGGCCCCGGGGAACGGTGAGGCACCGCCGGCGAACATCTGGTGGATCATGACGCCGAGAGCCCAGATGTCGTTGCTCGGCCGCACCTGCACGCCGCGCTCGCCCAGCGGGGCCCTCCAGCGCTCGGGGGGCAGATAGTCGGGGGTACCCAGGGGCGGCATGTAGCCGTGGGTGCCGTCCAGCTCCACGGCGAGACCGAAGTCGGAGAGCCTGGCCGAACCGTCGGCCATGATCAGCACGTTGTCGGGTTTGAGATCGCCGTGCACCCAGCCGATGTCGTGCAGATGGGCCAGCCCCTCGCAGATCTCGGTCAGGAGCCGCGACTTCTCGGACTCCGTCGGCCCCGGCCCGTCCTGTTCGAGGAGGTGGCGCAGGCTGTGCTCCGCCCGCTCCATGATCAGGACGACGGAACCGTCGAGAACGGCGTCGTCGGGTTCGCTGAGCACGACCGAGTCGAGCATCCGGATCAGCCGTGGATGGCGGGCCCGGCGCCCGAACTCGCGCTCCCGCCGGGCGGTTTCCACCAGGGCGCGCGCCTGACGTGGTGCCAGCCCGGCGGTCGGCAGGAACTTGAGCGCGACGACATCCCCGTCCCCGTGCCCTTCTCCGGACCTGGCTGCCGGTTCCCGGTGCCGGGGACGTGTGGCCCGGCCCTCGTAGACGGTTCCCCAGCCTCCGCTCGCGATCCGGTCACCGACCTCCCAGCCGCCCACCCGGTAGCCGGGCGGAACCTGGTCCACGGACGCGCTCACGTGGCGCACGCCTTCGCGCGCAGCCCACTTGCCGCACGTGGCGGCAGCAGACCGAGGTGCTCCTCGCGGACCAGACCGAAGCGGAGCGCCAGCCCGACGATCGCCTCGCGCTTGCCGTTACGGCGGGCCCCTTGCCCGGGGTCCGTCGCGACGGGAATCCCCAGCCGGAGTTTCTCCTCGGCGAGGTATTCGATGTGGGAGCTGACGGCGCGGGCCGTGAGCCCGCCGCACTCCGGAGAGCTTCTGAGTCGTTCGACGACCTGGGGTGTGGTCGGCACGGCGACCGCTGACTCGTCACGCAGCCGGGGTTCGCAGAGTGCGACCAGGACCAGGAAGTAGGTGGCGGTCTCGTCCAGGGAGTAGGCGGTGAGGGTCTGCGTGCCCCACCGGCCGCCCGCGTGCTGCGCACGGTCCGGATCGAGGTACACATGATCCGGCGCGAACACCTGAAAGCTCACGGTCGACCCCCGGGTGGGCAGCACGACCCGGGCGAACTCGAAGGGAATGGGCGCCCCTACGCGGCGCGGCGGGACACGCAGATATTCACCCGCCCCTTCCGGGTTCTCCACCAAGTAGCTATGGCCGGCACTGAAGTTGCTCAACTGCCAGTGATCGTCGGTCACCCGTATCTCGCCCGCCAACCGGGACACCGCCGGGTCGCCGAGCCGCAGTTCGACAGGGGTGTCGGCCGAACCGCGCCCGAAACGGGCCACGGCCCCCGGCCCCAGCCGCAGGGTCACAGGGCCCACACCGCGTTCCGGCCGGCCCTGGGCCCCGGCGTCGGTCCCGGTGCGCGCCTCATGGCCGTAGCCGCCCCCGTCGTTCCCTTCGTCCTGCGGAAGATGGATCACTACTCCGCTCATTCGATCCCCCAGATCTTGCCGGTTCCGGCCCGTCGGTGCCGTACACGGTGAACACTGTGCTGTTTCGCAGGAGTTCACTCCTGCCCTCGCTCTTTCAGCGTGCCGTTGACAACGTTGGCCGTCACACAGGCGTGCCGCCCGGCGGTTCACACCCTCGGCAGGCCGGGGGTCAGGCCGTCCTGCTCGGCGGTGATCCGGGCGGCAGTACGCCGGTCGCAGGGAGGTGTCCGCCGACGGGCTGGACACCCTCACCGGGATCGAGCTACCGCTGAGCGCCGCTCACGAATGGTCAGGCATGCCACCCGCGGCAGGCGACCGACGGTGCCGGTCGGCCGGCGCCGGTGCACGGTGCTTTCGCGAACAAGGCCGTCAGTGCGTCGAACGAACCCAACGCGGCTTTGCGCACTGTCTTCTCCTGTGTCCATCGGGATGAGGCGCCGCTGGATGCGGTCATTGGTTATACGCACGAGGCAGCGGCCTGGTTGCACAGGAGTTGCGCCTCTCGCGTCCGGTACTCCCGGGTCAGCGGGTGGGATGGTGAGTTTCGGCCCGGATCGAAGGGGTTCGTGCCGCTGCCCGGGCCGGGGTGGGACGTGGAGGCGTCTCATCACGGCCCGTTCTCATCGGATGTGTCGTGCCGGCTTGGTGGCCGAGGTGAGCAGGTACTCCAGGGGGCCTCGCCGGAAGAAGCGGGACCAGACCGTGGCGAACACGATCGCCCCCAGGACGTACGCGCGCAGGGGTCCCAGGAACGCGACTCCGACGCTGCCGATGATGTCGGACGTGGCACCGCTGTGCGGCCCGGCCGTCAGGAGCAACGACGCCGGCAGGTCGGGGAACGAACCGCCGTCGGCGGGCATCGACCCGGAGCCGGCCGACGACGCCCCGCCTTCCGCCAGGCTGTCCAACGCATGCCTGCCGGCCCTGCGGACGTGGACGACCGCCAGGCGGTGGAGGAGATTCTCGGGCGCCCCTTGAGCCGGACCCGGCCCACGGGTGCACTGGCACCAGGAAGCCGGGGCACGGTCGTGCGCGCCCTGGACGAGGACGGGCGGTGGCGGGTCGAGTTCGCCGGAACGATCGACGGCCCCTGTCGCAAGGCTCAGATCTGGGGTCGCCATCTGAGGGCCGGGCCGGAGGCGGCACCCGCCCGCTGAGGCTGCGGAATCCTGCCCGTGATGAGTGGTCAGCTGCCGGCGCGCCACCAGAAGACCGGCAGCAATCCCGCAGGACGGGCTGCCAAGTGCCCGCGAAGATCAGCACACTGGGCCTGTGCGATACGAGGAGAGAGCGAAGCTCGTCGCGGCGAGGGCCCTGATCCCGGTGGCCCTCCTCGTCGCTTCACCGGTGCTGCTGACAGCCGGAGCGCCGATTCGTCGTCGATACCTCCGTCACGTACACCGCGAGGGTGCCCCACCGATCCTGGACAAGGAACAGGGGCGGATCAGTGTCCACTGGTTCGTGGTCACCAGCCCACTTCTCGGCCTGCTCTGCCGACCTACGGAGTCGCTCACCCGAGTCCTCTCACGTCGAGGCCGGACGGCAAGCTGAACAAGCTGAGCGAGCGATGGCGTCAGTCGGTGATCACGGGGCTGCGGTGGATCCACTCGCTGCCGTGGACCGCCTGGTGCATGAAGGCGGCCACGTCCGCGCGGCTGATCGTCGGGTTGCCCTTCATCGGCAGATGGTCGGCCGCACTGTAGACGCCGTTGGCGGGGCCGTTCGTCAGACGGGTCGGGTAGACCACGGTCCAGTCCAGCCCGCTGGAGCGGATGCGCTCGTCGGCGATCGCCTTGTCGGCGTATATGGACCGCAACAGCGTGCGGTAGATGGCCTTCTGGACCGTGCCGGCCGAGTCGAAGGTCCGGCCGACGCCGAACGACGACAACCACACCAGGCGGGAGACGCCGGCCTCCTTGGCCGCACCGATCACGGCCGACGAGGAGCGGGTGAAGAGTTCGTCGGCGCGAATCGACGTACTCCTGCCGAGGGCGGAGACGATGGCGTCGTGCCCGGCCGAGGCGGCGAGGAGGTCGCGGTGCGATGTGGCGTCTCCGGTGGCCACGGTGACCTTCGACGCCGAGTCACCGAGGGCCGCCGGGTTGCGTACGAAAGCCGTGACGGAATCACCGGCGCGCAGGGCCAGGTCGACGACATGGCGACCGGTGGGGCCGGTCGCACCGAGGATGAGCAGCTTCATGGCAGGAGCGTCTTTCGTCAGGGTGGGCCGCGCGCGAGGCGCGTTGCACGACTGTGGAACCGGATAGCTGTCCGTTCCAGAAACGTACCGGACAGCTATCCGGTTAGCAAGGTCGCATCCTCGACCGAGAATGTGTGCGCGAGTGAGCGAGCGAGCCGACGGCGGGCCCTCAGTGCCGCCCGGGGGCCCCGGCTCGCAGGCCGTCCATGACGAGGTCCAGCAGCCGGGTGACCTGGACGTGCCAGTCTCCGCGGATGTCGATCTGCCAGATGCCGGCGATGGCGAGGAGGAAGTCGTCGACGGTCATGTCCGGGCGAATCGTGCCGGCTTCGTGGTTGGCGTCGAGCAGGACTTCGATCGATTCGCGCACCAGCGCGTATCCCGACAGCTCCTTCCCTCCCTTCGCGCTGGCCTGGCGCAGTGCGACCGCCATCCCGGTCTTGGCCATGATGAAGCGGGCGAGGCGGTCCATCCATGCGCGCAGGGCCTGATCGGGCTCCCTGGTCTTCAGCAACTCGACCGCACCGTCGGTGAGTTGTTGTACCTCGTGGCGGTACACCTCCAGGACGAGCGCCTCGCGGTTGGGAAAGTTGCGGTAGAGGGTGCCCTGTCCGACGCCCGCCTTCTTGGCGATCACGCTCAACGGGATGTCCGCGGAGCGCGACAGCTCGACCAGTGCCACCTCGAGAATGCGCTCCCGGTTGCGTTGGGCGTCCGACCGCTGTGGCCCGTCATTCCTGGAATCCACATGCCCTCCCTTGGGGCTCACGTCGAAGCCCTTGCCTTACCGGACACCCGTCCGGTAATTTCACCGTCCCGGACGGTTGTCCGCTTAGGCTCTATCCTAGCGGTGCGGTGATCGGCCTGGCCGTTCTCGACGGTGCGTTTCCCCGGCGAGCGGGACGAGCGCTTCGTGTGGACCGACGAGGCGCTGGTCGCCCGCTACGTGAGCCTCGACGCGCGGGCGCGCGAGGAGTTGTGAATCACCCTCGGCTTCCTGCCGATGCCCGTGGACGTGGCCACGTCGGCGGGCCCGCGGCTCGGCGAGGTCACCTTTCAGACCTGGGACGTCGAGGTCACCTTCGACCCGGCGGCCGTGCCGGCGTCCACCGCGGTCGTGCTCGGCGACCCTTCGGCCGCGCCCGACGCTGTGCTGAGCGCGCCCGCCGCGTGGTGGCTGCGCCTCACGACGGGCGGCCACGCGCCCGCGTACACACCGGCGAGCGTCACCCTCACCGAAGGTGCTTTGACACCCCCAGGGCCGTGTGGCGGTCAGACAACGGCTCCCGGACCAGGGGGCAGGCGTACATCCCTGGGCCAGCCGTTCAGCCGGGCGAACTGACGCATGAAGCGCTCGCACCGTTCCACGAAGTCGTCGCCTCGGTCGGGCAGCCGCGTGAGCTCGACCATGCGCGCGGGATTCGACTCGGGCCTCGGCAACATGGAGATCTCGGCGTCGACGAACCGGCCACCGCCCAGGCTGCCGGCAGTCAGTGCGAGGGCCGTCGCGGTCACCACGCCGACACACGTCCGTTCGGGGCTGAACACCGCCTCCACGGGCTCGAGCTGCTCGTCCGTAACCTCCTCGTGGTCCAGCACCTCGCACGGGTCGAACACGATCAGTCCTACGGTGTCCTCCCATCCGGTCACGCGGAAGTCGACGTCTCGCTCGTGCGGACGCTGGTCGGCGGAGTGGGTGGCGCGCTCGCCGATCAGCAGGGTGCCGAGTTCCCGGTGAAGTAGACGTCGGCCTTCGTGGACCGGGCGTCCCAGCTCGAATCGCCGTTCAGCGACGACCTCGATGACGGGGGCCGCCTTCAGGCCGAGCAGCCGTGCCAGCGTCTCCCCGGCCGCGTCGACGAGCACGTCCAAGGGCACCGGAGTGTGCATTGTTCCCACGAGGTCGACGGACATGGCGACAACATAGACGCTGTTGTGGGCAAGCTCGGCCGTGAATGCCGAGGGCGGCCGTCGGCTCCCGGGCGGGCTGTAGCGGCTACGTGGCCGTGCCGTACGAAACGTGCCGCATTCGATCACAGGATGACCAAAGTCGGTCCTACAATGCTCTCTGCACCCGCACGCCACCCACGCCGCACAACGGCCCGGTGCGTGGGGTGGAAACCGGGGGGTTTGGTGGGGGAACGAGCGTTGCCTGCGGGTGCGTTGCGCTTCGTCGTGCTGCGAGCGTGGGCGTACCGCGTGCTTGTCGGTGCCGTGCTGCTGACCGTGCTGCTGACCACAGCCGTGCTGGCCGCGCTCACCGCCTATTCGGGCGCGATGGGTGATGCCGCGCTGCGGCGGTCGCTCGCCGAGCAACACACCGCCGCCGAGGCCGCGTTGGTGCTCAAGGCCGACGTGCCGGCCGACGAGCGGAAAGCGGCCGACGACGCTGTGCGGGCGGGCGCCCGCACCCTGTTCGACGGGCTGCCCGTGCGGGTGCGGACCTTGATGAGGTCCGGCCCCTACGCGCTGCCGCCCGCCCTGCGGCCGGCCTCCGAGCGGAGCGAGAACCCGGACCTCACCTACTTCGCCGCCCTGGACCGCACGCAAGTGCGGACCGTCGCCGGGCGCCTCCCCGGAGAGGCGGCCGGTGCCGGGACCATCGAGGCGGCACTGCCGCAGAGCGCCGCCCGACGGCTCAAGGTGGGCCCCGGCGACCGGCTGACCGTCACCGACCAGCTGCACGGCCCGGCGGTGCGCGTGCTGATCACCGGCGTGTACCGGCCGGTGGACGTCCGGGCACCGTACTGGCAGTTGGACGACCTGGGCGGCCGGGGTGTGCAGGCGTCGAGCTTCACGACGTACGGGCCCCTGCTCACCGCCGCGGGCGTGCCGGCGTCGGGGCGGGTCAGCGTCGGCGCGTCGGGCTGGCTGGCCTCGGCCGACTACTCCTCGCTGACGACGGAGCGGATCGACGCGCTGCGCGAGGCCGCCCGCTCGGGGAGCGCGGCGCTGCGCAAGGAGCCTTCGCTCAGTGGCGCGACGGCGGCGGACACCGCGTTGCCCGAGGTGCTGGACCGCGTCGAACGCTCCCTGCTCGTCACGCGTTCCAGCATGCTGATCGTCGCCGGTCAGCTCGGACTGCTCGCGGCCTGCGCCCTGTTGCTCGTCGCGCGCTCGCTCAGCTCCGAGCGCACGGCCGAGACCCGGTTGCTGCGGGCGCGCGGTGCCACCCGGGCACGGCTGGCGGGCCTGGCCGCGCTGGAGGCCTTGCTGATCTCCGTACCGGCGGTGGTGGTGGCACCGTTGTCGTCGGGGCCGTTGACGCGGCTGCTCGTCGGACAGGGTGCCCTGGGCCGGGCCGGGGTGCGTGTCGACGTGCCGGTCGCGGGCCGTGCCGAGGTGTGGGTGGTCGCCGCGGGCGTGGCCGCGCTGTGTGCGCTGGCGGTGGCTGTCCCGGCGTGGCGGGCGTCCTCCACGGGCACCGTCGGGGCGCGGTCGGGGGCGCTGGCCGCGCCGCTGCGCGCCGGCGCGGACGTCGGGTTGCTGTCCGTGGCCGGTGTCGCCCTGTGGCTGCTCGGCAGCCAGGACTCCGGCGCCGTCACCGCCGACCGCGAAGGGGCCCTCGGCGTCGACCCACTGCTGGTGGCGGCGCCCGCTCTGGTGCTGCTCGCGGGAACGGTCCTGGTGCTGCGGCTGCTGCCCCTCCTGGCGCGTGTCGGCGAGCGGCTGGTGACCCGCGGCCACGGGCTGACCGCGGCCATGGTCGGCTGGCAGTTCAGCCGCCGACCGATGCGGGGGGCGGGGCCGGTACTGCTCCTGGTCGTCTCCGTGGCGCTGGGCGTGATGGCGATCGGGCAGAACGCCTCCTGGCACCGCTCCCAGGCCGACCAGGCCGACTTCCGCGCGGGCGCCGATGTACGCGTCAAGTCCGCCGGGGGCGGCGGCTTGGGCCGTACGGACCTCTACGCGGACCTCCCGTACGTCGACGCGGTGATCCCCGCGGTCCGGAGCACCGTGCCGCTGTCCGGCAGCCGCAGCGCGACCGTCCTGGCCCTGAACACGACGGAGGCGGCCGGGGCGGTGCCGGCGCGAGGCGACCTGACGGACGGTCCGCTGCTCGCCGGGCTCGCGCCGCGCAGTGGGCCCGCGGGTGTCGAGGTGCCGAAGGGCACGACCCGGCTCACACTGACCGCCGCCCTGCACAGCACCGGCCCGGAGGAGGACGCGGACGTCACGCTCACGGTGGGGGACCGTCACGGAACCTCCTACGAGATACCGTCCGGCCACCTCGCCGCCGACGGCCGCCCGCACCGGCTGAGCCCGGATCTGAGCGGCGCCCGGGGCCCGTTGACGCTGATCGGGCTCAGGCTGAGTACGCCGCAGCCGACCGACCGTGCCCACCGGCACCGCCTGGTCCTCGGCTCGCTCACGGCGACCACGGGCGACGGTGACACCCGGCGGCTGACCTGGCCGACGAAGTGGACGACCGCGATCGAGGCCGACTCGGCCGCCGCCCCACCCGAAGACGACGCCCGGCCGACCCGCCCCCGGCTCACGTCGACGGCACCCGTCACCCTCACGTACGGCACCGGGTACCAGCAGTCCGGCATCTCGCCGCCCGCCCTGCCGCTGGAGGTCCGGCTCAAGGTCGCCCAGCCCGCGGCGCCCGAGATCGTCGCGGTCGCCACCGAGCGGTTCCTCATCGCGTCCGGCGCGCGCGTAGGACAGCGCGTGAGGGTGACGTTCGACGGCCGTTCCGTGCCCGTACGCATCGTCCGCACCGCGAGCGCCCTGCCCACGACGGAAGCCACCACACAGGACGGCGGGGCCCTGCTGGTCGATCTGCGGGCCGTGAACCTGGTGCTGCAGGCCCGCTTCGGAACCAGTGCGAAGCCCACCGAGTGGTGGCTGGGCACCGCGGTGCCCCGTGCCACCGCGGCGGCCGTGCGGGCCCTGCCCGACGTCGATCCGGAACAGGTGACGGTGCGCGACGAGATAGCGGCGGAGCTGCGCGAGGACCCCTTCGGGGCGGCACCGGAAGCGGCGCTGATCGGGGCGGCGGCGGTGACGGTGTTCTTCGCCTCGCTCGGCTTCGCGGTGAGCGCGGCGGGGGCGATGCGTACCCGGGACGGAGAGTTCGCCGTGCTGCGCGCCCTGGGCACACCGCGTCGTCGGCTGGCCCGGATGGTCGCCGTGGAGCACGGCGTGCTGGTGGCGCTGGCGCTGCTGGTCGGCACGGCCCTGGGCATGGTGCTGACGCGTGCGCTGGTTCCCCTCGTCGTCCTGACCGGGCAGGCCACCCGGCCGGTCCCACCGGTGCTGGTCGAACTCCCGCCCCTGCCGCTGGCCGCCCTGCTGGCGGCCCTCGCGACGGGCCCCGCCCTCGTGACCGTGGCCCTCGCGCTGCGGCGGGCGAAGCCCGTGATGGCTCTCAGGGACGAGGTGACGCAGTGACCGCGCAGCCGGTACCCCCTCAGGACGGGGGGACGAACGCGGGAAGGCCGCACGTACGGGCGGGGTCGTGGACCCGTCTGAAGACCTTCGCCGGTACGTCCCTGGCCCTCGCCCTCCTGGTGGCCGTGACCGCCGCGCTGGCCGCCACCTACCCGCGCGCCGTCGACCGGTACGGGGACGCCGGGCTGCGCCGGGCGGTCGAGCAGGCCCGCCCCGACCAGACGACCGTCCAGGTGCAGGTCCCCCTGCCCTGGATGGACTCGGTCGAGGAGATCGAGGCGGCCCTGCGCCCGGGCCCGCTGGCGGCGGCGCGGACCAAGGTGCTCGACACCGCCGAGGCGCCGCTCGATCCCGACCGCGCGCAGTCGTCGTACGGCGCGCGCACGACCGTCCCCCTGGAGGTGCCCGACCCCTGGCTTCCCCAGCCCGGCGGCCGCCCCGCCCAACTGGTGCTCGCCGCCCAGCAGGAGCTGGGCTCCCACGCCAGAGTCGGCGCGGGCCGGCTGCCTCGCACCACGGGCGCGCCGGTGACCGCGGCGACCGCGCGGGTCGAGGCCGCCGTCACCGTGGAAACCGCCCGCACGCTCGACATCCGCGTGGGCTCGGTCATCCACATACCGGGCTCGGGACGTGCCCCGCTCGCGGTCCGGATCACCGGGATCGTCGTCCCGCGCGCGCCCGAGGGGGCCTACTGGTCGGCCCTGCCGGTGCTGCGCACGCCCGCCCTGAGCCACCAGGCCGGACGCCTGCCGGGAGAGGTCCACTGGTTCGGCGGCCTGCTTCTCGCCCCCGATGCCGGACCGGCTCTCCTGGGTACCCCCGGCCGCCCGGAGCGGTACTGGCATGTCGCCCCCGACACCGCCACCTTGCGCGGCCACGATCTCGACCGTCTGACGTCCGCCGTGGCCGCCCTGGAGTCGGGCCCCGGGGTGCAGCGACTGCGGGCGGTCGTCGACCAGGGCCTGGAGGCCCAGACGAACCTCGACGAGGTCCTCGCGGACCATGCCCGGCTGCGGTCGGGGATCGACCCGCTGCTTCTGCTCGCCGCCGTCGGGACCGGAAGCCTCGCCGTGATCGTCCTGGCCATGGCCGGTGGAGTGGCAGCCGATCGCCGCCGCGCGGAGCTGGCCCTGCTGCGTGCCCGTGGCGCCTCACTGCCCGGCCTGGCCGCGCGGCTGCTGGCGGAGACGTCCGTGGTGGCCGTGCCGGCCGGCGCCCTCGGGCTGAGTGCCGCACTGCTTGCCCTGCCCGGTGCACGCACCGCGCCCCCCGTCGTCGCCGCCCTCGCCGTCACCCTCCTCGCCTGCGTCGCGCTGCCCTTGCGCGCCGTGGTGGCGCACCGCACGGTACGGCTGCACGACGGCCGGGAGGACCTCACCGCCGCCCGGCCGTCGCGGCGCCGCACGGTGGCGGAACTGACCGTGCTGGTGATCGCGTCGGGGGCGGTCGTCGCACTGCGCCGACAGGGATCCGGCAGCACCGCTCTGGTGGCAGCCGCCCCGCTGCTGACGGGCGTGGTCGCGGCGCTGCTGCTGGCACGCCTGCACCCCCTGCCGCTGCGCGCGCTGAGCAGGGCGACCACGCGCATGCGCGGCCTGCTGGTCCCGCTGTCGCTGGCGCAGGTGGCCCGCGCTCCCGGCTTCGCCGTACTGCCCCTGCTCGCGCTGCTCAGCGCCCTGACCACGGCCGCGTTCGGCGGCTCGGTCCTGGCAGGAGTCACGGCGGCCCGCGACCGGGCCGCGCTCCTCGACGTCGGCGCCGACGGCCGCGTCGAGACCATCACCGGTGAGCTGCCGCGAACCCTGCCCGACCGCGTACGCCGGCTGCCCGGCGTACAGGACATGACCGAAGCGAGCGTCATCTACGACGCCAAGCCGGAACGAGGCATCCAGCCGCTCCCGCTGGCCGGTGTGGACCCCGGCGCGTACGCGCACCTGTCGCACCGCATGGGCCTGGGCCCGTTCGACGCGTCGAGCCTTGCGTGGAAGGACGCCGGCACGAAGGGGAAGGACACCGGTACGCGGGGGAGCACCGACCGCCCCCTGCCCGCGCTGGCCTCACCTCGCGTGGCCGACGAGTACGGCACCGGCCCCCACTCCCTCTCCCTCCCCGACGGCACCTCCGTCACCGTCCGGATCGTGCTGGTCCGCGAACACACCCCGGCCGTGTTCGGCGACGACTTCCTGATCGTGGACCGCGCCGCCCTTCCCCGTACCGCCGCGCCCACGACGACCCTGCTGCTGACCGGCGACGCCCTGGACGGCCGGGCGCTGCGCTCGGCGACGAAAAGCACCGCGGCCACCGTCCGGCTGCGCACCGAGGAACGCACACGACACGTCGACTCACCGCTGCAGTCCGGCGCGGAACGCCTGTACGGTGTCGCGGTCGCCGCGGGCGCCGGGTACGCGGTCCTCGCCCTCGTCCTCACCGTGCTGCGCACCGCACCCGAACGCGGAGCCCTGCTCGCCCGGTTGCGCACGATGGGCATGACCCGCTCCCAGGGCCGGCGGCTGCTGATTCTCACGGCCCTCCCACAGGCGCTCCTGGCCGCGGCCGGCGGCATGCTGACCGGCTGGGCCGGCATCCACCTGCTCTCACCCGGCGTCGACCTCACGACCATCGCCCTGGCCTCCCCGTCCGCTCTGGAGGGCGCCGCGCTGCGCACCGATCCGCTCTCGCTGACCGTTCCGGCGCTCACCGTGCTGCTCCTGGCGATCGGGGTGCCCGCCGGCCAGGCGTGGTGGGCCGGCCGGCGCGGCCCGGTGCGCGAACTGAGGCTCGGTGACGACTAGACCGTGACCACGACCTCGCGACCAGGCCCCTTCCGGCACCGGCCCGTGTCCCTCCGACCGCCCAGGAGCAGCCGATGACCAGCAGCCCGACCTTCCACGAACTCGCCGACCGTGCCCTCGCCGAGCGCAACGCCGCCGCCTACGGGCACGACGCCCTGATCACCTGCGACCGGCTGGTCCGCATCTTCTCGGCCGACGGCGTGGAGGTCCAGGCACTGCAGGGCCTCGATCTCCTCGTGCGCAAGGGAGAACTCATGGCCCTGGTCGGCGCCTCCGGCAGTGGCAAGTCCACGCTCATGAACATCCTGGCCGGACTGGACAGACCCACCGCCGGCGCCGCCCGCGTCGCCGACCACGACCTGGTCACCATGTCCTCCAAGGAACGCCTCGCCTACCGCCGCAAGACCGTCGGTTTCGTCCGGCAGCAGACCTCACACAATCTCCTGCCTTACCTCACCGCCGCACAGAACGTCGCCCTGCCCCTGCAGTTGGCTCGCGCCGGAGGCCGGCACCGCGACCGGGCCGAGCGCGCCATGGAGCTCCTGAACCTGCTCGACGTCGCCGCATGCCGTGACCGCCGGCCGCACCAGATGTCCGGCGGCCAGCAGCAGCGCGTCGCCCTCGCGGTCGCCCTCGCCAACGATCCCGCGGTCCTGCTCGCCGACGAACCCACCGGCGAACTCGACTCCCACACAGCCGAACAGGTCTTCGCCGCGTTCCGCACCGCCAACGAGGAACTGGGGACCACCATCGTGATCGTCACCCACGACCAGTCCGTCGCCGAGGAGGTCCGCCGTACGGTCGCCATCCGGGACGGCCGTACGGCGACGGAGGTCCTGCGCCACAGCGAGGTCGACTCCACCACGGGCCAGGAGAACCTGGTCGCCCGCGAATACGCCATGCTCGACCGGGCCGGCCGCCTCCAGCTGCCCGCCGAGTACACCCGGGCCCTGGGGATGCGCGACCGTGTCGCCCTGGAACTGGAGCCGGACCACATCGCCGTCCGCCCGGACGACGCAACCGGCCCTAGAACTCCGTGATTTCGCCGTCCTTCAGCTCCAGCACACGATCGGCGAGGTCAAGAAGTGTCGTGTCATGGGTGGCCACCAGCGCCGTGATCTGTTCGCTGCGGACGACCGCGCGCAGCAGTTCCATCACGGAGTGCCCGGTCTCCGCGTCCAACTGACCGGTCGGCTCGTCCGCGATCAGGATCGAGGGACTGTTGGCCAGGGCGCGGGCGACGGCGACACGTTGGCGCTGGCCGCCCGACAACTCGCCGGGGCGCTGCTCGGCATGGTCCGCGAGTCCCACCAGGGACAGCAGCAGTTCGACGCGCTCCCGCCGCTCGCGGGGGTCCGCCTTCCTCAACCGCAGCGGCACGCCCACGTTCTCGGCAGCGGTGAGGATGGGGATGAGCCCGAACGACTGGAAGACGAAGCCGATGCGCTCCCGGCGCAGCGCGAGGAGGGCGTCCTCACCCTGGTCCCCCAGGAGCAGCCCGTCGACGGTGACGCGTCCGCTGTCCGGCTCGTCCAGACCACCGACGATGTTGAGCAGGGTGGTCTTGCCCGAGCCCGAGCGCCCCTTCAGCGCGACGAGTTCCCCCCGAGGAACCTCGAAGGAGACGCCACGCAGCGCGTGAACGGCGCTTGCGCCCCGCCCGTACGACTTGTGCACATCGGTCATCTGCAGCATGGCAGTGGTCACCGCCTGGCCCATCGCGCCCCCCCGTATGCTTCGCCGATTTCGCGGCGCACCACTATCGCACCCGGCAGAACGAGCGGCAAAGGGTGACGCCGAGCGCGGCGGTCATGGCGGCCGCGTTCACCGCGTGCCCGCGCCGAGTGCCTCGCGATGGACGCGCTCGTCGTCGTCCTCGAACACGGTGAACACCACGCGGTCGAACCGTCCGGGATGTGCCGCGAGCCAGTCCGCCACGGTGCGCAGCGCGACCGGGGCGGCCTGCTCCTTCGGATAGCGGCTGCGCCACCTCCTCGCCGTCCTCCTGCTGCGCCTGGCCCATCTCAGCGCCCCGGTCGGCGGCCCCGCGCCGGACCCGGACGAGACCTACCTGCGGTTCCGTGACGCGGTCGAACGGAACTTCACGGACACCCGACGGGTGGAGGACTACGCCCGCATGCTCGGCTGTGCGGGCCGCACCCTCGCCCGTGCGACCCTGGCCCACGCCGGGCTCAGCGCCAAGGAGTTCATCGACCGCCGGGTGGTGCTGGAGGCGAAACGTCTGCTGGCGCACGGTGACGAGACCGCGGCACAGATCTCGGACCACCTCGGCTTCGTCACGGCCTCCCAGTTCAGCAAGTACTTCATGCAACGAACGGGCCGGTCCCCGATCGACTTCCGTAGAGAGATCCGGGGACAGGCGACGAGTGAGTGGCCCACCTGAGCGTCTGAGCGTCGGCACCCACATCCGGCTTCCGTTCTGATGTGGCCGTCAGGGGGTGCCGGGCTTCCCCTGGGTGTAGAGCCACTTGTGGAACAGCGGAGCGAGGTCCTTCCCGGAGAGCTGCTCCGCGAGCCGCTGGAACTGGGCGGTGGTGCCGTGTCCGTGGCGCTGCTGCGTGGCCCAGGAGCGCAGGAGGCGGAAGAAGACACGGTCACCGACGGCCGTGCGCAGGGCGTGCAGGGTCATGGCGCCACGGTCGTAGACCGGGCGTTCGAAGATCTTGGCGCCGCTGCCGGGGTTGCCGGGCGGGAACGCCCACAGGGAGTCCTTGGAGGGGGTGGCGTACAGGTCGTCGAAGGTCCGCTGGGCGCTGGGGCCGCCGTGCTGTTCGGCGTAGAGCCACTCGGCGTAACCGGCGAAGCCCTCGTTGAGCCAGATGTCCTTCCAGGAGGTGAGGGTGACGGAGTCACCGAACCACTGGTGGGCGCTCTCGTGGACCAGGGTGATCAGGTCGGGGGCGCTGCTGTAGACGGGCCGGGTCTGCGTTTCCAGGGCGTAGCCGACCGTGGGGGCGTGATCGACGATGGAGCCGGCGGCGCGGTACGGGTAGGGCCCGAACAGCTTGCTTCCCCACTCCAGTACGGCCGGCAACTGCTTCAGGACAGGTGTGGCTTCCTTGGTGAGGCGCGGGTCGACGGCGTCGTAGACCTTGATCCCGCTGGGGGTCGAGTACTGCTTGACCTTGTACTTCCCGATGGTCGCGGTGGCGAGGTAGGCGGCCATGGGTTCCTTCTGCCGCCAGCGGAAGGTGGTCTTGCCGTTGCGGGTCTGCTGTCCGAGCAGGACGCCGTTGGAGACGGCGGTGCGCCCCTTGGGGACGGTGATCGTGATGTCGTACGACGACTTGTCCAGCGGGTGGTTGTTGGCCGGGAACCAGGTCATGGCGCCCTGGGGTTCGCCGGCGACGAACGCGCCGTCGTCGGTGGGGATCCAGCCGTCGAGGGAGCCGTCGGGGTCGGTGACCGGGCCGGGCTTGCCCTGATAGGTGACGGTGACACGGAACGTCTGTCCCTTGCGCAGCGCGCGCCGGGGCGTGATGACGAGTTCCTGTCCGCTGCGCTTGTGGGCGGCTCTGGTCCGGTCGACGCTCAGGCCGGTGATCTTGAGGCCTTTGAGGTCGAGGTCGAAGCGGGACAGGTGCTGCGTGGCACGGGCGGTGAGAACCGCTTTACCGGTGAGGTGACGGCTCGTCGTGTCGTAACCGAGCGTCAGGCCGTAGTGGGTCACGTGGTAGCCGCCGTTCCCGGCGAGCGGGAAGTAGGGGTCGCCGACGCCAGGGGTGCCCGCCTGTCCCGCAGCGGTGGCGGGGCCCGCCGCGGTGAGCAGGGCCGCCACGGCGACCGCGACGGTGACGCCGACGATTCTGCGGCCGAGGACGGCGGGGCCCTCATGGGGATGGCTCACGTGCACGCTCCTTGGGGGGTGTGATCAAGCGAACCCCAGGTTATGCAACCGCCGTTCCGGCGTGTACCCGGCTCGGGTGAAGTCAGTGGGTCGGCGACGATCAATGTGTCTCCGGCCGACGTTCAGGCGTGCGGGGGGTGTCGCAGCTGTTCCTGGCGCGCCCCGGGCGGCTCGCGGTCGTCGCCGTCGAGCCCATGTGCGGGGCCGCCCGGCGCGGCGCCGGGCGGCCCCCTGCGGCGGCCGGTGCTCAGGCGAGCCGACGGACCACCGCCTCGGCGACCGCCCTGGCGCTGCCCGGGTTCTGCCCGGTGATCAGACGGTCGTCCTCGACGACGTACGTGTCGAAGGGCTTCGCCGCGATGCTGTAATGCGCGCCGAGTTCCTTCAGCCGGTCCTCAAGGCTGTAGGGGACGGCGTCGGCGCGCTGCGCGAGTTCCTCCTCCCGCCAGGAGAAGCCGGTGACGTTCCTGCCCCTCACCAGGGGCTCGCCGTCGCTCAGGGTGACGTCGAGCAGACCGCACGGGCCGTGGCAGACCGCCGACACGATCCGGCCGGTCTCGTGGAACCGGGCGATGAGCGTCTCCAGCGCCTGGCTCTGGTGGAAGTCGAACATCACGCCGTGACCACCGGTGAGGTAGATGGCGTCGTAGTCGTCGACGTCGACCTCGCTCACGGCGGTGACGTGCTTCAGCTCGTCCATGAACGCACGGTCGGCGTACCGCTTGTCGGTGCCGAGATCGCTGAGAACGCTGTGGGCGAGGCTCTCCGGGTCGAGCGGTACGGCGCCGCCCTCGATGCTCGCGATGGTGAGCTCGAAGCCGGCCTGCTCGGCGACGTCGTAGAAGTGGGTCAGTTCGCCCAGCCAGAGGCCGGTGCGATAGCCGACCTTCTCGTACTCGCCGGTGCTGGTGACGATGATCAGGATGCGCTTGGTGGGGGACATCTGCGTCTTTCTGTTCAGCGGGGCCGGGCCGCCGTGCGGACACCGCGGCCTCGTGCGCTCCTCGCCGGCGGATACCAGGTCGGAGCGCTGCTCCCTTCCGTCCGGTACCACGATAGGAGGTGACGGCGATTCACCCCGGTACCGGGAAGCACATCAACGAGGACGACCGCGCGGCGGTCAGGGCGTGTACACGTTCGGCCGGGGCGGGGCCGTCATGTCGGCGCCGAGGAAGAAACCGGGGTGCGGGGGCTGGTTGTACGCCGTGTTCTGCCAGGCGAGCGCGGTGCGGTACTGGGTGTCGTGGAGCAGGGTCGTGATACGGGTGGTGGTCTGGTGCGGCGTGCTGTAGATGCGGAGGGCCCGGTTGTCGGTGGTGGGCCAGACGACTTCTTCGCGCCAGTCGCCGAGGATGTCCCCGGACAGCGAAGGCGTCGCCTTGGTGCCGTTGTTGGAGTGGACCGAGGCGCCGGTCAGCAGACGGGTGTCGCCGGCGGTGCCGTACTTGTCGATGCGCGTGCCGTCGAGGAGTTCGCGGACGGTGTCACCGTCCCACCATGACAGGAAGTTGATGCTGGACGGCTCCCGCCCCAGAGAGGCGCCGGTCACCGAGCGCAGGGTGGTGTCGGAGGCGGACCAGGCTTCCGCGCCCGGGCTGCCGGCGTAGATGTCGGCGGCGACTCCGCGGCCGTTGTCGGAGCCCGACGCCGTGCGCCAGAGGATCTGGCCGGTGCGCGCGTCGGCCATCCACGAGCCGGGCTGGCCGGAACTCTCGGAGACCTTGAAGTATTCGAGGCCCGCCCGGGCGGGGTCGAGGTCGCCGACATGTCCGGCGTCGCCGTGACCGAGCCGGGTGGTCCACAGCCCTGCACCGTTGTCGTCCACGGTCATGGCGCCGTAGACGATCTCGTCCCTGCCGTCGGCGTCGACGTCCGCGACGGACAGGCTGTGATTGCCCTGGCCGTCGTAGCCCTTGCCGCTGTTGGTCGACGAGGTGGTGTCGAAGGTCCAGCGGCGGGTGAACTGGCCGTTGCGCCAGTCCCAGGCCGCGATGACGGAGCGCGTGTAGTAGCCGCGGGCCATGATCAGGGAGGGCCGGGCGCCGTCGAGGTAGGCGGTGCCGGCGAGGAAGCGGTCGACGCGGTTGCCGTAGTTGTCGCCCCAGGAGGAGACGTTGCCGCGGGCCGGGACGTAGTCGACGCTCTGCATCGCCTTGCCGGTCTGGCCGTTGAACATGGTCAGGTACTCGGGACCGGTCAGGACGTAGCCGCTGGAGTTGCGATGGTCGGCGGTGGAACTTCCGATGACCGCGCCGGTACCGTCCCTGGTGCCGTCGGCGGTCTTCATCGCGACCTCGGCCCTGCCGTCGCCGTCGTAGTCGTACGCCTGGAACTGCGTGTAGTGCGCGCCCGAGCGGATGTTGAGGCCCAGGTCGATGCGCCACAGGCGGGTGCCGTCGAGTTTGATGCCGTCGATGATCGTGTTGCCGGTGTAGCCGGACTGGGAGTTGTCCTTGGCGTTGGTCGGCTGCCACTTCAGGACGAGGTCCAGTCTGCCGTCTCCGTCGAGGTCGGCGGGGGAAGCGTCGTTCGCCTCGTAGGTGTACGAGCCGCTCGGGGTCGTACCGCCCGGCGGCGGCGAGATCGGCACGTCCAGGTACCCGGACCGGAACTGCAGCGCGCGCTCGGAGGGGGCCTGCTCGGTGCCGTTGACGACCGCGCGGACCGTGTAGTCGGCGGAGTCGGCGGCGCCGGAGTCGAAGTAGCTGGTCGCGGCGGTGATCGGCGAGGAGTTGAGTCTGGCGCCGGCGCGGTAGACGTTGAAGGCCACGTCGTTCGGGTCGGTGGCCAGCCACCGCCACGACACCAGGTTCCCACTGCTGGTGTGTGTGCTGGTCAGCCCCCGGTCAAGGCGTTCCACCTGCCGGGCGGTCGCCGCGTACGCCGTCTGCGGCGACCAGGTCAGCGTGCCCACGGCCAGTGCGGCGGCTGCCGTCATTCCGGCGATGAGTCGCCTGGCCGGTCGCCCGCCCGGTCGCCGGCTCGCTCGCGGTGGTGATGCGGAGAGGGGACACCTGTGATGGTCGGTCACGATGACCTCCGGGGCGTGGGGGAGTGTTGAGTGGAGGGAGCGCCGCTGGGGGCGGGCGCGAAGGCCGTGGTTCCGCTCGGTCGGGCGTGGGAACGCTCCCACGAGGTGTGAGCGTAGGAAGGCCCTGACGTCCCGTCAAGAATTGTGTCGGAATTTGATGTCGGTCCCTGTGCGGACCCGTGACTTTCTCCCTCGCAGCGGATTGACAGGCAGGTACCCGCCCGAGAAACTGCGTGATATGTCTGAGGATCTCTTGGGATCGATCGCAGTCTGCTGATCACTGAACTTCCAGCTATTGCACATGAAGTTCTCGTCCAGGTCGCTCAGTAATTCCTCGCATCCTGTGAACGTTCACGGTTCAAGTGAGGAGTTCTTGCGGGAAGCCCCGCCTGGTCGCGCGCCGCTCACCAGGCGCTGCCGTGTTGGCTGTTGTTGCACCGGAGGAGGTTCAGCACCATGCCGGAGGAACACGAGCGGAGATTCCTCGGATCCCCCCCCACGACCGACAGTCCGCGGCCGCCCGTGACTCGCAACGGTGTCGGCGTGAACCTGCCCCAGGAGATGAGAGCGGCCGGTGTGACGCAGAGGGTGCCGGTGATCGATCTGACCGCCGGGAGCGCGGCGCTGGTCGAGTCCCTCGGCCCGTCCGCCTCCGCGCAGCTCTTCCTGCGCTCCTCCGTCGACGGCATCACGGACAACACCCACTTCTCGCAGCACGGCGCGAACCGGATGGGCGGGCTGATGCTCCAGAGCATCCGGGAACAGAACCTGCCCCTCGCCGCCCACCTGCGCTGACCGGCGCACGGTCGCGCCCTCTGGAGAGACCCATGAAGAGCTTACGGACACTCGTCACGACCGCTCTGGTGATCGCCTTGTCGAGCCTGGGCGTGAGTGCCACCTCGGCGGCGGACGGCGCCGTGAACTGCGCCGACTCCTCCCGTGCAGAGGCTCCGGCCGCCTCCCGTACACAGGCCTCGGCCGCACGAGCTGTGGCCGCGCCGGTCACCGTGTGGCTGGCCGGTGACTCCACCATGGCCAACCCCGGTGCGGCCCGCTGCCCGGTCGGCTGGGGCAGCCAGTTCGACTCCCTGTTCAACAGCGACGTGACCGTCAGGAACCAGGCCGTGGGAGGCCGGAGCATCCAGACCTGGCTGTACGAGGGGAATGTGAGCGGTGCCACGGGCACGGACGGAGAGTGCCGCCTCACCTCCACCACGTACTCGTCACGCTGGCAGGCAATGCTGAACGCGAGCACCGGAATGAAGGCAGGTGACTACCTGTTCATCCAGTTCGGCATCAACGACTCCTCCTCGACCTGCCCCCGCCACGTCGGCCCGGCCCGGTACCGGCAGCTGATGACCACGATGGTCCAGGCCGCACTCGCCCGGGGAGCACACCCGGTGCTGCTCACCCCGGTGGCGGCCATCACCTGCTCCGGCAGTACGGCGACGAAGAACCGCGGCTTCGTCGGCGAGACCCTCGCCGTCGGATCCGCCACCGGCAGACCGGTCATCGACCTGCAGACGCTCAGCGTGTCCCTCTACAACAGTCTGCGCTTCTGCCCGCACAACGGGGACTTCGGATCCGGCCCCGTGGGCGCGTTCTTCTGCGACGACCGCACCCACTTCGAAACCTACGGCGCGCAGCGGATCGCCGGTCTCGTCGCTGGTGACGTGCGTCGGCAGAATCTGCCGCTGGCCGCACATCTCGGATAGCGCGCCGTGGTCCACCCGGCCACCGTGGCGCGACACCCTACGCCGTGATCCATGGGTGAGGGACGTACGGCCCGGGAGCGGCTCCGGGCCGCTCTCGTCCACGTCCGTAGTCGGCGGCACCCTGGGCGAACCCTGGGCGTCGGCGTTCTCCGCCACGCACGGCGGATCCGGTGGTGCGGCCGCGATCAGTTCCCCGTCAGTTCCCCGTCAGGTCCCGGGCACGCTCGGCGAGCAGAGGCAGCAGCCGCTGACGCCACGTATCGAGGTGGATCATGCCGCTGGACATCCCGCCGTGGGCGTACTGCTCCCGGTACACGGCCGAATCCTCTGCCGCGGCGAGGTCGAGCCGCGTGAGCTCGTCGAACGTCGCCCGCAGCAGGGCGGTGACGCCATCGGGCGACGGCGGGACGCTCGTGTGGGACAGGTGGTCGCGCATGGCCCGCCAGAGGTGGGGGTCGCCGCGCAGACCCCATGTGTCCGGTTCGGGATCGAAGAGGACGGCCATGGTCGCGGCTCCGGCGTCATCATGTGCTTCGTAGGTCACGGAGACAGTCTCGCAAAGCCACGACCGAGCGCAGTTGCTTCGCGTCGGGTGCTGGTGGCGGCATCACTGCCTCGACATCACCGCAGCGTGATCTCCTCGCCGACCGACCGCTCGCGTGCGGAGGCGAGGACCAGAGCCGCGGCCGCCGCGTCCTGAGCCGCCACGCCGACCGACTTGTAGAGGGTGATCTGGTCCGGTTCCGTGCGCCCCGGTCTGTTGCCGGCGATGAGTTCGCCCAGTTCCGCGTGCACGTGGTTGGCCGTGATGAGGCCGTCGCGGATCGGGATGAGCAGGTCGTTGCTGCCCGCAGGAGGCGGAGCGAGCACGGCCTGGCGCGATTCGACGCACACCAGCGCCTCCGCGATCGTGGCGTCGTCGATCTCGCGGCCTGCCAGGTTGTATCCCACGGACGTGATGTGCACCCCTGGTGTCAGCCAGGGGCGGCGGATCACGGGTTCGACCGCGTGCGTCGTCGCGGCGGCGATGTCCGCGCCGTCGAGGGCCTCCGCGTAGTGGGACACGGCACGGACTTCGGCGTCCAGTACGGCTGAGAGTTCCGCGGCCAGGACGGCCGCTTTCGCCGGATCCCGGCCGGCGACGCGGATCTGCCGGATCGGGCGGACCCGACAGATCGCGCGGGCGTGGGACCGGGCCTGCACGCCGGTGCCCAGCACCGCCAGCACGGACGCGTCCTCGCGGGCCAGCAGGCGCGCGGACAGCGCGGAGCAGGCGCCGGTCCGCGCCGCGGTGATGGCCGTACCGTCCAGCAGCGCGGCGGGCTCGCCGGTGTCCGGATCGAAGGCCACGATCAGCGCCTGATGTGTGGGCAACCGTGCCCCGTCGTTGTGCGGGAAGAGCGAGACCAGCTTGGTCATGAGTACGCCGCTCGACGGCACGAAGCCGGGCATGGCCGCAAGGAAGCCGTCGCGTTCGGGCACCAGGGCGGCGACGCGGTCGGGGACGGAGGCCCGGCCCGCGCTGAGGTCGGCCATCGCCGTGGCCATGGCATAGATCAGCGGGTCCGGGTCGAGCAGTGCCTCGACCTGCGAGCGGCCCAGAACGAGCATGTGGCTCAGCCTCCTTGTACCGGTCATCGAGTCAGCGACAGCACAGTCAAAGGGTCAGCCGGAGGCCCCCAGTGCCTCGGCTGCGACACGCTGTCCCTCGTGAGTCGACGCGGGGCGTGCCCGGCGGTGGGTCTTCCCGGGTCACCCTTGGTCGGCGATGTCGCTGTAACGCCGCGCGACCTCGTGGAACGCCTCCCCTTCGCCGCAGCACCCGGTGGAAGCGCACGATGAGCTTCAGGCGCAGGAACGACCGAGGTGCGGGGACGATACCGGGCACGGTGTGGGAGAACTCGCTGCCGACCAGCAGCGTCACCCGGTCCGGGTGTTCCCGGCGAAGTGCTTCGGCGGCCTCGGCGACGGCCTCCAACCGCTCCAGCATCTGGGGCTGAGGCAGTTCGGTGACGTGGGGCCGGATGTAGACGCCGAGACCGGTCTCCAGTGCGGTACGGGCGGCATCGATCAGCCGCTTGCCGTCCCCGATGAGCATCACCGTGGTGCAGTGCAGGTCCCGGGCGATGACCTCCATGTCCCTGCGCGTGTCATCGGTGCTCGCCTCGCCGACCAGGTAGGAGATGCCACGGACGGTCAGCATGCGGTCGGCTCCTGTCGACGCGGACGATGGGCGGCGATGAGCACAAGGGCGGCGACACCACCGAGCAGGGCGGCGTTCCGTGAAGCGGCGCGAGGATGAGCAGGCCTGCCAGGAGTTCGAGCGGCCGACCGGTGCTTTCGCCGTAGCCGATGAGGTACTCGGCGCTGATCGGGGACAGCGCCAGCAGGCCGGCCACGGCCGCCCAGCGGTGCCGAAACCGCGGTAGTGCGGCAGGGGTGGACTGTGCGGGCATGTAAATCCTCCGCGTGGTGGTCTCAGGGAGACCGGGGCCGTATCGGTCCGCTCGACACCAGGGAGACCGTCGACGGCCGGGCATCCGCCTTTCGTCCACGCGCACTTGACTTCCGTCTGGACGTGCGCCGCCCTCCGGCCCCACCCGGTCCGAGCCCCCCTGCGACTCCGGCTTGCTACGGCGATGCGCCCGCCGTGCGTCATGCGGACGATCGCGGGTCCGTGGTCGTCGTGTGCAGGCCGTCCAGGAGCAGGTCGAGGCCGGTGGTGAACTGATCCCGGTCGGCGTGATCGCGCACGTCGGTGGTGGAGCGCGTCAGGAAGGGATAGATGGTGGGATCCAGCTCTTTCCAGCGCTCGGCGGTCTGGGCGAGGTAGGCGTCACGGCTGATGGTCGCGCCGATGGTGGTGCTGGGGGCGATGATCTGGGCGCTGACGCCGGTGATGTAGTAGAAGATCGCGGTGCAGACGGTGAACTGTCGCTCGGCGGGCAGTCCGGTTCGTTCGACCAGGGTGCCGATGCGGTCGAGCAGGCGTAGTGAATGGGCCAGCGTGGCCGGCGCGGTGAGGCGGGACGCGGCCCACGGGTGCCGGTCGAGCGTGTCGAAGACGTCGACGGCGAGTGCGCGCAGCGCGGAGCGGGTGCTCTCCTCGGGGCGCGGGTCCGTGGTGACGACGTCGCCGAGCACCTGGTCGGCGGCCAGAGCGACGAGCTCGTCCTTGTTCGACACGTGCCAATAGAGGGCGCCGGTGCCGGTGTTCAGCTGTTCGGCCAGCAGCCGGAAGGTGAGTCCCCGTTCGCCGCGCTCGTCCAGCAGCGCGACGGCCGCGCGGACGATCACCTCCTGCGAGAGGCCGTCGGCACGCCCTCCGGCGGGTGCTCTTCCTCGCGTCCGTGGCATGCCCTCAGTCTGACACACGCTGGACCCGCGTTCCATTTTGTTTTTGGAACGTTGGTCCATATGCTTTTGGAACGTTGGTCCATATGAGTGTCCGGGGCAACGCCTGGCGCGCTGCCCGTACAGGAACGAGGAAGCCCATGACCGCCACCACCCACTCGATCGTCATCGTCGGCGCCGGACTCGGCGGCCTGATGCTCGCCCGGGTCCTGCACGTCCACGGCATCCCCTCGACGGTCTACGAGGCCGACCCCTCGGCCGAGTCCCGCACGCAGGGCGGCCAGCTCGACATCCACACGGACGACGGGCAGCGCGCGCTCGCCGACGCCGGCCTCACCGATGAGTTCCGCGCGATCATCCACGAGGGCGCCGAGGCGCTGCGCGTGCTCGACCAGCAAGGGAAGCTGCTGCACGACAACCCCGACGACGGCAGGACGGCGCGCCCCGAGGTGCTCCGCGGCGACCTGCGCCGCATCCTGCTCGACTCGCTGCCCGAGGGAACGGTGCGGTGGGGACGCAAGGTCACCGGCGTCCGGCCCCACGGCGACGGCCGGCACGAACTTGCTTTCGCCGACGGCTCCACCGTGACCAGCGACCTCCTCATCGGCGCCGACGGCGCATGGTCGAGGATCCGCCCGCTGCTCTCCGACGCCGAACCCCACTACAGCGGAACGACCTTCGTGGAGACCTATCTGTACGACGTCGACGAGCGGCACACCGCGACCGCCGACCTCGTCGGTGTCGGCGCGATGTACGCACTGACCCCGGGCAAGGGGATCGTCGCGCACCGCGAGGCGGGGGACATCCTGCACACCTACGTCATGGTGAACGCCCCCGCCGACTGGATCGCGGACATCGACTTCACCGACCCCGCCGCCGCGACCCCCCGGGTCGCGAACGAGTTCGAGGGATGGGCGCCGGAGCTCACCGCGCTGATCACCGATGGCGAGACCGCTCCCATCGCGCGGATGATCCACACGCTGCCCGACGGGCACCGATGGGAGCGTGTGCCGGGGGTGACGCTCCTCGGCGATGCCGCGCACCTGATGCCGCCTTCCGGCGACGGCGCGAACCTGGCCATGTTCGACGGCGCCGAACTCGCCAAGGCGATCGCCGCACACCCCGACGACACCGAAGCGGCACTCGCCGCCTACGAACAGGCGCTGTTCCCGCGCACCGAGTCCTTCTACGCCGACGCCCACGCAACCATGGACCTCTGCCTCGGCGACCGCGCGCCGTTCGGACTCGTCGAGCTCATCAGCGGCGGCTCCCAGGGCGGGCCCGTAGCACCCGAGCAGTCCTGAGCCCGCTCGACCGGTCGACCAGAGTGCCCGAAGGAGTACTGGTCGACCCGGTCGCCCCGAGGCGGCACATCCTCCTCGCGTCCGGTCAGCCGGTGGCGAGGAGTTCTAGCGTGTCGATCACGCGGTTCGAGAAGCCCCACTCGTTGTCGTACCAGGCGACCACCTTGATGTGGCGGCCGTCGACGCGGGTGAGGTCCGAGTCGAAGATCGACGAGGCGGGATTGCCCGTGATGTCGGACGACACGAGCGGGTCGTCCGAGTACTCCAGGACACCGGCGAGCGGCCCCTGGGCCGCGGCGCGGTAGGCCGCGAGCACCTCGTCGCGCGTCACGTCGCGGGCGACGGTCGTGTTGAGTTCGACGATCGAGCCCACCGGCACCGGTACGCGGATCGAGTCGCCCGACAGCTTGCCTTCGAGGTTCGGCAGCACCAGGCCGATGGCCTTGGCGGCACCGGTCGTGGTGGGCACGATGTTGACACCGGCGGCCCGGGCGCGACGGGCGTCGCGGTGCGGTCCGTCCTGGAGGTTCTGCTCCTGGGTGTAGGCGTGCACGGTCGTCATGAACCCGTGCTCGATGCCGGCCAGTTCGTCGAGGACCTTGGCCAGGGGCGCGAGCGCGTTGGTGGTGCACGAGGCGTTGGAGACGACCGTGTGCAGGTCCGGGTCGTAGGCGTCGGTGTTGACCCCGAACGCGAGGGTGACGTCGGCGCCGTCCGACGGCGCGCTGACGAGAACCTTGCGAGCGCCCGCGTCGAGATGGGCGCGGGCGGCCTTCGCCGAGGTGAAGCGGCCGGTCGCCTCCAGGACGATGTCGACGCCGAGTTCGGCCCACGGCAGCTGCGCCGGCTCACGCTCGGCCGACACTGTGATCCGGCGGCCGTCCACGACGAGGGCGTTGCCGTCGACGGTCACCGGGCGTCCGAGGCGGCCGGCCGTCGAGTCGTAGGCGAGCAGCCGGGCGAGCGTGGCGGGCTCGGTGAGGTCGTTGACGGCGACGATCTCCAGGGTGCTGTCACGCTCCAGCAGCGCGCGCAGCACATTGCGTCCGATGCGGCCGAATCCGTTGATGGCGATGCGAGTCATGTGTGGTGTCCCTTCCCTTCGCCACACAAGGCTCGCCCGCGGCCCACCTCGCTGACAGTGGCGGGATCGCCATGGTTCACAAGGATCGCGCCACGACCAGGGTTCCGCCACGCCCACGGTTCCGCCACGCCCACTCTTTCGCTACGACCACGGTTCATCACGCGCCGCGGGTGAAGGTGCGCCGGTACTCGCTCGGTGTCGTGCCCAGGATGTGCTGGAAGTGCAGGCGAAGGTTCGCACCGGTGCCGAGACCGACGTCGGCGGCGATCTGTTCGACGCTGCGCTCGGAGCGCTCCAGCAGTTCGCGGGACAGGTCGATGCGGGCGCGCATCACCCACTGCATCGGTGTGTAGCCGGTCTCCTCGACGAAGCGCCGGGAGAACGTGCGCGCCGAGACGCCGGATTGTCGCGCCAGGGCGTCGAGGGTGAGAGGCTCCCCGAGGCGGTGCAGCGCCCACTCGCGAGTGGCGGCGAACCGCTCACCGAGCGGCTCGGGGACGCTGCGCGGCACGTACTGGGCCTGACCGCCGCTGCGGTACGGGGCCGCGACCAGGCGGCGGGCCGCGTGGTTGGACGCGGCCACTCCGAGGTCGCCGCGCAGGATGTGCAGGCACAGGTCGATGCCGGAGGCGGCGCCGGCCGAGGTGAGCACGCTGCCCTCGTCGACGAACAGCACGTTCTCGTCGACCTGGACCGACGGATGCCTGGCCATGAGCGCACGCGTGTAGTGCCAGTGCGTCGTGGCGCGCCGGCCGTCGAGCAGGCCCGTGGCGGCGAGCGCGAAGGCGCCCGTGGAGATGGCGGCGAGCCGCGCGCCCCGGGCGTGGGCCGCGACCAGCGCGTCGACCACGGCCTGCGGCGGTTCGTCGCGGTCCGGATGCCGGTAGCCGGGCACGAAGACGATGTCGGCCCACGCGAGCGTGTCGAGGCCGTGCGCGACGGCGTACGACAGGCCGTCGCCGCCGGTCACGAGGCCGGGCGCCGCCCCGCACACCCGTACCTCGTACGGCATGCTCGCGCGGGTCGTGAAGACCTGAGCGGGAATGCCGACATCGAGCGGCTTGGCACCTTCGAGCACAAGGACGGCGACGCGATGCAGGGGGGTGGCTGGCATGGGGAGAGGCTACGCGGGGCCGCGACGTGGACCTCGCGACTGCGGACACGGCACCGCGAGGGCCGGCGTGCGGGTGATCCCGTACGATCCCGACCCCCGGCATGACCCTCACCTGCGCCGCGAATCCTCCGTCTGAGCGGAGGCCGGGCGGCACATCGGGCTGCCTCAGCGCGCACGGGGCAGGCCGGAACCGCTCAGGTGTGAGGGTGCGCCCCTGGCTCTTCCTGCTGACCCGAAGCTCGGCTGCTGCTGCTGCCGCCTCCGACTCAGGTGCTGCCGAGGAATCGCTCCGCCGAGCGGAAACCACGGCGCGCAACCCCGAGTTGAGCAGCATTCCGAGGGCGGCGGTCGCCGCGGTGATGGCCAAGGTCGTCCACGACGGCTCCGCGGCGAGCCGTATCAGCCCCGCCGCCAGGCGGAAGTCGGGCAGCAGGGCGACCGGGGGCTGCACACGCCGCAGGCGTGGCCCGGCGCAGGCGGCGGCGTGGTCGGGCTCATCACTCCGCTGCCCGCTCCCCGCGGACGGCGGGGCGGTGTCGGGCGAGGTCATCGACCATCGGCAGCACGCGCCTGCGAGCCGGCCCCCACCGCTCGAACCCTGGAGCAGGCCCGCCGAGGGGGAAGGACCTAGGCTGAACTATGGCTGACTGACAAGGGTGTCGAGGGGGAGTTGAGCATGGGTAACTGGGTCGTGATCGCGCAGTACTCCCACAGCGAGATGTACCGGACCGAGTTCATCTGCCGGGGGAAGGACACGAAGGACCAGGCGCTGGAGGCACTCCGAGCTGCCCTCCGCACGTACTTGCCGAGCAAGAACATCATCGAGAAGCGGCGGCACGTGTACCGCTTCGCCGACCAGGAGTCGTACCTGGTGGTGATCAAAGGCAAGCTGACGGAGTGGGAGTGCGTCCTGCGGGTGGCGGAGCTGGTCTCGGACTCGGCCGATCCGGCCGTCGCCGAGCGGGCGCGGTGGGACGACGGCGCGAGAGCGGCGGATGACGGGCCGCAGGACCAGATCCCGTCCGGACACTGACTGGCGGACCGCGCTCTGCGACTCTGCGCTCATGGCCGGCCGGCGCATCACGAGCAGACGTAAGCACCGTCCAAGTCCGCTTCGTACGGGGCGAGTTGTGGCAGGATTCCATGGCATGTCGCTGTCGGTCATGTGGTCGCGCACGTTTGGTCGTCGTCTGACGGGTGTCCTGCTCATGTCGCTGGTGCTGCTCGCGCAGCTCCTCGCGGTGGGGCAGGGTGCGCAGGAGGCCGGCGCGTCGACCGGACCGGGAGCGGTCAGGGCCGCGACGCCGGATCGCGCGCGCTACGACGTGTCCCTGCGCTCCGACACCGACGGCAGTCACTGGACGGGACGGCAGCGGGTGTCGTTCCGCAACGCCTCACGTCAGCCGTTGCGGGAGGTGTATCTACGTCTGTGGGGCAACGGCGAGGACCGGTGCGGCACGCCGGGCGCGCCGTCCCCCGTCACCGTCTCGAACGTCACCGGCGGCACGCCGGACCGGCTCTCCGTGCGGTGCACGGCTCTGCGCATCGCCCTGCCCAGGACGCTCGGACGCGGCGAGAGGGCGTCCGTCGCCTTCGACGTCTCCCTCACCGTGCCCGACCGCACCGCGCGCTTCGGCCGCGAGGGCGCCTACCGCTTCCTCGGCAACGCCCTCCCCGTGCTCGCCGTGCACGACACGCGAGGGTGGCACCTTGATCCGTACGTGTCCCTCGGTGAGAGTTTCTACGCGCTGACCAGCGACTTCCGGGTCCGCCTCGACCACCCGTCGGCCCTGAAGGTGCCGGCGACCGGTCACACCCGGACCCTCCCTGCCGGCCACGGCCGTACGGTGACGCTGAGCGTCGCGCACCGCGTGCGGGACTTCGCGTGGGCGGCGGGCCCGTTCCGCACGGCGACGCAGACCACGCCCGGGGGCGTACGCGTGAAGTCGTACTGGGGAACCGGCACACCGGCCGAGGGAGTACGCCTCAACCGTGCGGACGCCGTCGCCGCGATCGACCGTTTCGGCAGGGAGTTCGGCCGCTACCCGTACGGCGAGATCGACCTCGTGATGACCAGTCGGTTCGGCGGCGGCATGGAATACCCGGGCCTGGTCCTGGTCGGTACCACCGAGGAGGGCGGCGCCGTCGTGCACGAGGTGGCGCACCAGTGGTGGTACGGCATCGTCGGCAACGACGAGTACGCCTCACCGTGGCTGGACGAGAGCTTCGCTCAGTACGCCAATGCCCGCTTCTACGGGTGGGAGACGCGCGAGTGCTGGTCGGACGTCTCCTGGCCGGACGACAGCACCATGCTGACGAACTCGATGGGCTACTGGTCCCGGCATCGCGGTGACTACCACCTCGTCTACACGGCCGGCCCCTGCGCCCTGGCCGACCTGGAACGCGCCCTCGGCGCCCGCACCATGGCCCGCCTGCTCAAGCGGTATGCCCATGACCACTGGTACGGCGTCTCCACCACGGCCGCGTTCAAGAAAGCCGCACAGGCGATGACGGACGAGGACCTCGGACCGTTCTGGGAGACCCACCGCATCCGGTGAGTACGCGCGTGCGGCGCGCCGCCGAGCCGAACCGAATTCCCACCGGCAAGCGGGAGACGCGAGGCGACTGGGTGCCGGACGGGGGAGACGGGCCGACCGGAAGCCTCTGGCAGACTTCGCGACATGGGACTGTTCAAGCGAACCAGGACGTCGGAGCGTGCTGCTCGAACCGGGGATCAGGCTGACCTGAGCGCGCTGGTGCTGCAGGGCGAGGACATGATCGACCAGCTGGCTCGCGCGCACATGTCCTGGGGCCTGGGCTCGGCGGACCGCTGGGGCCTGGATCAGCGAACCGGCCTCATCACCTGGACTTTCGCCGACAGGACCGCGACGGCACCCGCACAGATCCTCGGCAGTTTCAGCCCCACGTCGGATTCCTGGCTGTGGGCGTGGGCGAACGAGAGCATCCTCCCCGGGATGAGCCGCGACGCCCGAAGCGTTCGTGAGTGGGCGCAGGTCCACGGCCATGCCGCCCTCACCCAGCCGAAGATCGACGCCGACGAGGGGGCCGCGGCGACCCTCGCGGCCCTGGCGGTCCGGATCACCGAGGCGACCGGCTTCTATCGGGGCCCCGGAGCCGACTCCGTCGCCATCATCACCTTCGGTCCGGTCACCCTCACCGCCGAGGACGGCAGCACGTCCACGTTCGACGTCCATGTCGACTAGCGTCGTCGACACCGTACGGCAGGATGCGCGTACGTGCATGGGAGGGGATCGTGATGGGGATCGGTTACAAGACGTCCTGGCTGGCCGTGCCCGACGGTGACAACGGGCAGGTCGCCGACGCGCTGGGGTTGCACACGAGGGTGGCCATGGACTGGGAGGCGGGGACGGAAGCGGCGTACCGGCGAGGCGTCTTCGTGGCCTCCCCCGTGGACGGCTGGACGCTGGCTCACGGCCGGATTCACCTCGAAGCCGGAATCGAGGACAGCGGCCCGTCCCTCCTGTCCTGGCTTCGGTCACTGGGCTCGCGCCTGGGTGACCTGCAGTACTTCCGCACCGATCGCATCGGCGAGTACCACGCCTGGGCGAGAGTGGAGGCCGGCCGGGTCGTCCGCGCGTACGCCTACGACAGCTCAGCCGGTGACGTGCCTCTGCGCGTCGGTGAGCCGACCGACATCGAGCGCCGACTCGGTGTCGGAGTCAGGGGTGCGGAAGAGGGCATGGCGTCCTGGAGCGACTCGGAGTGGGACGACTGGTATGCCGCCATGCCGGTCGAGAGGCACGTCATGGCCATCGCCAAGGACTGGGGAATATGTCCTCCCGAAATCCCGGAAGCGCCACCTGGGGGCAAGGGCATCTACGGCTTTCCACCTGGAGTCGAGTGACTTCACCCGGAGTCGAGTGGATGCGGTAGCGGCGCGGCAGGACGACGAGGCAAACCGCGCGTACTGATGAGACTCGCCGAGGGCAGCCCGTACGCCACCTCACAGACCCCCAGCCGACGGGACGGCACCTGCACCCTCACGGGGCGGGCCGGCTCCGGGCGGCACTTGGGCGGCCGCCCCGACGGCGTTCGTCGGGCCACGCCGGAGACCCGCCGGCCGGTCAGAGGCCGCCACGTCCCTCGTCCGCTTCGCCACGGAGGGGGAGCGCGGACACGTCCACCGAGCGAAGCGGAGCAGGGTGTGTGACTTCTGGAAGTCTCACATAACTGATGGTGAACCTGCGCAGGATGATCAGAACTGGCGGAGGGTGTCCGTGTGGGGTGCGTGGGGGGCCGCGTCGACCTTGTTCTCCGTCATCCGGTCTTTCTCTCCGAAGGGGTGTCGGCGTGGTGCTCAAGGGGCGGGTCAGGGAACGGGAAGCGCTCGACCGGTTCGTCAGGGAGTTACGGGAGGGGTTGAGCGGTGTCGTCCTGCTGAGGGGGGACGCCGGGGTCGGCAAGACCGTCCTGCTGGATCATGCGGCCTCCGAGGCCGCCGACCTGCGTGTCCTGCGGGTGGCGGGCGTCGAGGCGGAGTCGGGGTTTCCGTTCGCGGCGCTGCACCGCGTTCTCGTGCCGTTCCTGGGCGGCCTTAAGGAAACCGGCGCGCTGCCCGGGGCCCAGGGCGAGGCGTTGCGGGTGGCGTGCGGACTGGCCGACGGCCCGCCCGCCGATCGCTTTCTGGTGGGGCTCGCGACGCTCACGCTGCTCGCGGAGACCGCGAAGCAGCGGCCCTTGCTGGTCTGTGTCGACGATGCGCAGTGGCTCGACGAGGAGTCCCTGGGTGTGCTCGCCTTCGTAGGGCGGCGCGTGCACGCGGAGGGGGTCGGCCTGCTGTTCGCCGCGCGCACGGGTTTCGAGATGCCTGCGGGCCTTCAGTCCACCGAAGTCGCGGGTCTGGAAGACAAGTTCGCCCTGGAACTGCTGCGGGACATCGTCCCCGGGCAGCTCGACAACCGTGTGGCGGCACGGATCGTGGCCGCCACCGCCGGCAACCCGCTGGCGCTGACCGACCTGGGGCGGGAGCTGTCCGCCGATCAGCTCTCCGGTGGGCTTGCGCTGTCCGAACCGCTGCCGGTGGGCGGCAGGCTGGAGGCGTACTACCTCCGCAAGGTACGGGAGTTACCGCAGCCGACGCAGACCTGGCTGCTCCTCGCCGCCGCCGAGCCGGGCGGCGACCTCGGCTACCTCATGAGCGCGGCCCGCAGGCTCGGGATCGGCGCGGACGCTTCCGGCCCGGCCGAACGCGCGCATCTCGTGGTGGTGCACGCGGCCGTGAAGTTCCGCCATCCGCTGGTGCGCTCGGCGATCTACAGCGGTGCCACCAGCGTGGAGCGACGGCAGGCGCACCAGGCGCTGGCCGCGGCCACCGCTCGTCCGGCCGACAGCGACCGGCGGGCCTGGCATCTGGCCGCGGCCGCGATCGGTGAGGACCCCGCCGTCGCCGCGGAGGTGGAACGCGTGGCCGACCGGGCCGGCGCGCGAGGCGGCTACGCCGCCCGCGCCACCTTCCTGACCCGGGCAGCTGAGCTGACACCGGCAGGCGAAGTGCGGGCGGGGCGGCTGCTGGCGGCGGCCGAGGCGGCGCTGCGCGCCGGGGCACCGCTGCAGGCGGAGTCGCTGCTGGACGCGATCGACGAGGAACTGCTCGGCGATGTCGGCCAGGGCCGGGCGCTGTTGGTCCGGGCGAACACGGGCATCACGTTGGGCGGCGCGGATTCGTTCGCGCACGCGCCTGCGCTGTGCGTACGTGCCGCGGTCCTTCTCCTGGACGGCGACCCGGACCTGGCCCGTGAGGCGCTCCTCGGGGCGATCGAGCGCGCCATCACCGCGGAGCACCTCATGCGGGACACGACACTGGCCGAGATCGCCCGCGCCGTGGAGACGCTGGTACCGCGAACGGCCGAGGCGAGGGGGCTGGACCTCGTGCTGCGCGGCTTCGCCGCCCTGGTCACCGACGGCTACGAACGCGCCATGCCCCACCTGCGGAGGGCCTGCGCCATGATGCTGGACCCGGGGACCGCCGACGAGGAGGTGCTGCGCGGCTACCTGCCCGCCGTCACCATGTCGATGATCCAGTGGGACGAGGAGATCCACGCCGCTGTGATCGAACGGGCGGCCGACGTCGCCCGGCGCACGGGTTCCCTGTGGCAGCTGGACACCGCGTTGTTCTGTGCCTCGATGTCCGCGACCAATCTGGGTGAACTGGCGGCAGGCGACGCTCTGTTGGCCGAGGGCCACCAGATTCGATCGGCGATCGGCGCGAACGACGACGTGTGGGCCATCTACCGGCATCCCGAGCTGCTGGCCTGGCACGGGGAGCGCGACGACCTCGACGCCGTGCTCCACGGGTCGATGCAGGCCGGCACCTATCTCGGCAGTGGCGCGGTCGAGTCCATCGCCGGCATCGCCATGGTGGTGCTGGCCCTGAGCCGCGGTGACTACGCGAGGGCCCGCACCGTCGCGCACACGCTGATCGAGCAGGACGTGCTCGGGGTGCACTCCCGGCTGCTTCCGCAGCTCGTCGAGGCGGCCGTACGCTGCGGCGACCGGGTGCTGGCGACGCAGGCACTGGGCACGCTGACCTCCCGGGCGACGGCCTCCGATACACCGTGGGCCCTGGGCCTGCTGGCGCGCTCAAGGGCCCTGCTCGCGGCGGTCGGTGACGCCGAGCCGCTGTATCGCGAGGCGATCACCCTGCTGTCGGGCACCGGCGCCCGTTCCGACCTCGCCATCGCCCACCTGCTGTACGGCGAGTGGCTGCGCCGCCGTAAGCGCCGCAGGGACGCCGCTGAGCAACTGGGCACGGCCGTCGCGATGTTCGACGCCATGCAGGCCACCAGATACGCGGCGCGCGCCGCCCAGGAACTGGCCGCCACGGGCGCGCCGCCTCAGCGCGGGACGGTCGGCACGGCGTCCGCGCTGACCTCGCAGGAACTCCAGATCGCCCGTCTGGCCAAGGGCGGAGCGACCAACGCCGAGATCGCCGCGCAGCTGTACATCAGCGCCAGCACCGTCGACTACCACCTGCGAAAGATCTACCGGAAGCTCGATGTCACCTCCCGCCGACAGCTGCAACAGGCACTGGAGGACTGACCGGGCTCACGACTACGCGCTCCACGGGATTCGAGCACCGTCCGTCCGGGCCGACGCTGGGGCGACCGGACAGATCCTGCAGACGGGAGCACGGCATGCCACACGTCACCGCACGTGACGGAGCGCGGATCTTCTACAAGGACTGGGGCACGGGCCGGCCGGTCGTGCTCAGCCACGGCTGGCCGCTGAACTCCGACAGCTGGGAGGCGCAGCAGCTGTTCCTCGCCTCGAACGGCTTCCGCGCCATCGCCCACGATCGCCGGGGGCACGGCCGCTCGTCCCAGACCTGGCACGGCAACGAGATGAACACCTACGCCGACGACCTCGCCACCCTGATCGACACCCTCGACCTGCGCGACGCGACACTCGTCGGCTTCTCCACGGGCGGCGGCGAGGTCGCCCGCTACATCGGCCGGCACGGCACCGGCCGCATCGCGCAACTCGTGCTGGTCTCCGCCGTACCGCCGTTCATGCTCAAGACCGACGACAACCCCGGCGGCCTTCCGATCGAGGTGTTCGACGCGATCCGCGCCGGTTCGCTCGCCGACCGCTCACAGCTGTACCACGACCTGGCCGACGGGCCGTTCTTCGGCCACAACCGACCCGGCTCGGACGTCTCCCAGGGCATCCGGGACGCGTTCTGGCTCCAGAGCATGCAGGCCGGACACCGGGGCGCCTACGAATGCGTCGCGGCGTTCTCGGCCACCGACTTCCGCGCCGACCTCGACGCCTTCGACGTGCCCACGCTGGTCGTCCACGGCGACGACGACCAGGTCGTCCCCTTCGAGGTGGGCGGGAAGGCGTCGGCGGCCCGGATCAAGAACGCCACGCTGAAGGTCTACCCGGGCGCGCCGCACGGCATCACGGACACGCACAAGGAACAGCTCGGCGTCGACCTGCTGGACTTCCTCAACTCCTGACCCGGAAGGACCCCACACATGATCTCCGAAGGTCAGCCCCGCCGCCGCGTCCTCGGCGGTCTGCTCGCCGCGGGTGCGGTCACGCTCGCCGGCGCTCCCGCCTCGGCCGCCGCCCCCTCCGGCAGCGGCAGGAGACCGACCATCGTGCTCGTGCACGGCGTGTTCGCCGACTCCTCCGGCTGGAACGACGTCATCGCCCGGCTGCTCAAGGCCGGCTTCCCGGTCATCGCCCCCGCGAACCCGCTGCGCGACCTCGCGGGCGACTCCGCCTACGTCTCCAGCGTCATCGGCAGCATCCCCGGCCCGGTCATTCTGGTCGGCCACTCCTACGGCGGCGAGGTCATCACCAACGCCGGGCGCGGTCACTCCCACGTCAAGGCCCTGGTGTACGTCGGGGCCTTCGCGCCGGACAAGGGCGAGAGCGCCCTGCAACTGGCCGGCATGTTCCCGGGCAGCAAACTGCCGGAAGCCCTGCTGACCCGGCCGTTCCCGCTGCCCGACGGCACCACCGGCCACGACGGCTACATCGACCCGGCGAAGTTCCACGAGGTGTTCGCCGGGGACCTGCCGACCTCCGTGACACGGCTCATGGCGGCCACCCAGCGCCCGGGAAACGTGGACGGACTGACCTCCGCCAGCGGCGCGCCGGCCTGGAAGAGCCTGCCGTCCTGGTACGTGATCCCCACCGCCGACAACGTCATCCCGGCCGCGGCCCAGCGCTTCATGGCCGAGCGTGCCCGGAGCACCACGGTCGAGGTCAAGGGGGCCTCGCACGTGGTGATGATGTCTCACCCCGACCTCGTCGTCCGCCAGATCCTCGCCGCCCACCGGGCCACCCGCTGACACCGCTGACACTAGGGAAGGAACACCGATGACCGCACCGGACACCATCGTCCTGATCCATGGCTTCTGGGTCACGCCCCGCAGCTGGGAACACTGGATCGACCGCTACGAGAAGCAGGGTTACCGGGTGATCGCGCCCGCCTACCCCGGCTTCGAGGCGGAGGTCGAGTCCCTGAACGCCGACCCGTCCCCGATCGAGGCGATCACCGCCCCGCAGATCGTCGAGAGCCTGGCGAACGTGATCCGTGGCCTCGACAAGCCGCCCGTCCTCATCGGTCATTCAGCGGGCGGGGCGTTCACCCAGGTTCTGCTCGATCACGGCTTCGGCGCGGCCGGAGTGGCCATCAACTCCGCGCCCACGGAAGGCGTGCGGGTGGCCCCGCTCAGCCAGCTGAAGTCGACCTTCCCCGTGCTCAAGAACCCCGCCAACCATCACAAGGCGGTCGGCCTCACCCACGAGCAGTGGCACTACGCCTTCACCAACACCTTCTCCGAGGAGGAGTCCCGGGCGCTCTACGAGCGTTACGCGATCCCCGCCTCGGGCCGCATCCTGTGGAACAGCGTGCTGGCCAACCTCCAGCCCGGCCACCAGGACATCTGGGTGAACTACCACAACGACGACCGTGCGCCGCTGCTGTTCCTCTCGGGCGAACTGGACCACCTCATGCCGCCCAAAATCCAGCAGTCCAACGCCAAGCACTACAAGTCGAACACCGTCACCGAGGTCAAGGTGTATCCGGGACAGCCCCACCTGATGCCGGCCTCGCCCGGCTGGGAGGAGATCGCGGACCACGCGCTGTCGTGGGCCCTGTCCCACGCCCGATAACCGCCAGGACGCCCGGGGCGGGTCACACGCCCCGCCCCGGGCCGGCGGAAGACTCGGATCAACGGCTGCCGGGTCAGCGGCTGCGGGTCGAGCGGTTGCGGATCAGCGCAGCCCGGCGAAGAGGTCGTTCTCGGGTGTGGCCGCGCCGGTGGTGTCCTGGACACGTACGAAGGTCTCCAGGCCCATCAGCTCGCCGAACCTCTCCTTGCCCATCCTGAGGAAGAAGATGTTCTCGCCCTGGCTGGCGTGCGCGGCCAACGCGTCGAACTTCTGGCCGCTGAACGCGGTGGTGTCCACCCACGTCGTGATCTCGTCGTCGGGCAGGCCGATCTTGGCCAGCGCGGCGGTCTCGGCGGGATCCGGCTCCGGCATGTCCTCGTTGAACTCGCGCATGATCTCGCCGAACCGCTGCATCATCGAGCGGGGCATCGTGGTCCAGTACACCTTGGGCGTCAGCGTGGTCATCTCCAGCGCCGCCATCGTGATGCGATGGGCCTGGATGTGGTCGGGGTGACCGTAGAAGCCGTTCTCGTCGTAGGTGACGACCACATCGGGCCGGTAGTGCCGCATCAGCTCCGCGAGGCGGGCCGCGCCCTCCTGTACGGGGGTCTGCCAGAAGGCGCCGGGGGCGTCGTTGCTCGGCCAGCCCATCATTCCGGAGTCGGCATAGTCCAGCATCTCCAGATCGCTGATCTTCAGGACGTCGCAGCTCTCCCGCAGTTCGTGGCGGCGCATCGAGGCGACGGCCGAGGGATCGTGCCCGGGATCGCCCGGCTTGACGCCCCCCGGTCCGTCACCGCAACCGCCGTCGGTACACGTCACCAGAACCGTGCGGATGCCTTCGGCCGCGTACCGCGCGAGAACCCCTCCCGTTCCGGTGGCCTCGTCGTCGGGGTGGGCGTGCACAGCCATGAGCGTCAGCGGCCGGTCAGCCATGAAGAAGTCCTCCTGCACAATCCGTCAGAGATCCGTCTTGGTCTGCTTGCGTAACCGCGCCGACCCGACCGGCTGTTCCCGGCGCGGTCGCTTGTTCATCAGTCGAGGTCGGACATGACGGGTACGAAGCGGTGGCGGACGTGGTTGCGCTCCAGTCGTCGAGAGCCCTGTTCACCTGGAACGGCAGCAGTTCGATGTCGACGGCGGACGGGCGGCCGCCACTGTCTCCTGGCCTCCCCGGCCGCCACGCGCACAGCCGACTCGGGTACCGAGCGACCGTCCAACCCCCGCTGACGCGCACAGCGGACGCCGCACTCGCTCCTACGACTTTGCCGTGGCCGAGACGGGCCGGGGCACCGCGGCGAACACCGACAGCGCGAACCATCCCGGCACCGCCCGGCGCAGTGGCTCCGGGCCCTCCACCTTGACCGCGCCCACCCGCAGAGCCTCCGACCAGCTGACGTCGCCGCGCCACACCTCGATCATGCGGCGCAGGCCGGCGGTCACCGTGACCGTCACCGCGTGACCGGGGTCCACGTCGCAGACGTCGGTGTCCTCCGGCGTGATCACCAGCCACCAGTCCCGGGCGCTCACGGGTACGTCCGGGAAGCGGAACCGGACCACCGTCCGCCCGTCCGGAACGGCGTCATGGACGACGTTCCGGTGCAGGTCCCACAGCAGCAGCTTCGGGTCGAGATCCTCGTCCCCGATCCGTCCGATCCAGCGCGTGCCCCAGACGCCGAGCGCCTCGATCACCGGACGCAGCTCAAGCCCCGCCCGAGTCAGGACGTACTGCACGTCCCTGCCCTCGGTCCGCTTCTCCACGACACCGGCGCGCACCAACTGGTGCAGCCGCTTGGACAGCAGCGTGGGGGACATCCGGGGCACACCGCGGCGCAACTCGTTGAATCGCCGGCTGCCGAGCACGAGCTCACGCACGACGAGCAGCGTCCAGCGCTCGTCGAGCAGCTCCATGGCCTTGGCGACCGGACAGAACTGGCGATACGGGGACCCCATGCCGCGCAGCGTATGTCCGCACGCCCGGACGAACCAGGCCGGTGTCGGCCTGATGGTGCCGAATGCCGACGCTCCGGTACAGATCTGGTACTAGGAGACGGCGCGCCCCGTTCCTAGGCTCTGTTCCGTCATGTTCCGTCGCGTTGTGTGGCGGGCGACGCGTTCGCCGTCCCGTCACCGTCGTCCTGGATCCGCGTACGTGCGCAGAAGGAGAGCTGTCGTGAGCGAAGTTCCCGACCCGGTCGAGGCCGACCGTGCCCTGAAGGCCAAGCACCGGGCGATGTGGGCGCAGGGTGACTACCCCGCCGTGGCCGCCGAGATCATTCCCGACCTGGGCCCGATCCTGGTCGAGGCGTGCGGCCTGCGAGGCGGGGGCGGCGCCGGGGCTCCCGGCGCCGAGGGCCGGGGCACACGGGTGCTGGACGTGGCGGCCGGCTCGGGCAACGCCGCGATCCCCGCGGCGCTGACCGGCGCGAGTGTGGTGGCGAGCGATCTGACTCCGGAGCTGTTCGAGGCCGGACGGCGGCTCGCGGCGGAACGGGGCGTCGACGTGGAGTGGCGCCAGGCCGACGCTGAGGCGCTGCCGTTCGAGGACGACGAGTTCGACACGGTGCTGTCCTGCGTCGGGGTCATGTTCGCCCCGCACCACCAGGCCGCCGCCGACGAACTGGTACGCGTCTGTCGTCCCGGAGGCACGATCGGCCTGCTCAGCTGGACACCCGAGGGTTTCCTCGGCCAGATGCTCGCCACCATGAAGCCCTACATGCCACCGCCCCCGCCGGGCGCGCAGCCCCCGCCCCTGTGGGGGGACGAGGCGCATGTCCGCGCCCTGCTCGGGGACCGGGTCACGGATGTCGAGGCACGCAGGCAGACGGTGCTGGTCGACCGCTTCAAGAGCCCCGAGGAGTTCCGCGACTACTTCAAGGCGCGCTACGGGCCGACCATCGCCGCCTACCGGGCCGTCGCCGACGACCCCGACCGCACGGCCGCGCTGGACCGCGACCTCGCCGAACTCGCCAGGCGGCACGACAAGGGGTCGGGCAGCACGGCGATGGAGTGGGAGTACCTGCTGTTCACCGCTCGAACCGCGTGACCGCGTGATGCATGGTCCATGAGGGACGCCGCGGCCGGCCGTGGGCCGTCGCGGCGTCCCTCATGGGCTGCCGGTGACCCCTACCGGCCCGGCACCTCCAGGCCCGCTTCCGGCACCGGGTCGGGATTGAAGGAGTGGTGGTAACTCTCCGGCGGCGCCAGGTAGGTGACGGGCAGCCCGCCGGTGTCGACGACGATCTGGTCCACCGCGATCGCGGGGTCGACCATGAAGAGCCGCAGGAGATGCTCTCCGGGTTCGGTGACGGTCACCGTGGTGGTCAGTTTCTCGATGCCGTCCTCGACGTTGCGGGCCCAGGCGTCGCCGCGGTTGCCGGTGGCGACGGCCTGCCCCGACAGCACTGTGACCGGCTGGTCGTCGAGGGCGAGGGCGACACGGCGACGGCCGCGCTCGTCGAGGGAGGGCAGCCGGAAGAGGGTGACCCGGAAGTCCCCGGTGCCGGCGAAGCGGACCCGGTAGCGCAGCTCCGGCGCCCGGGTGGTGATGTCCTCGGTGATCGGGGCTGCCGTCGAGGGCGCCGCCTCCATGGCGGCCGTACGGCGGCCGAGTCCGCGTACCGTCCGCCAGCGGGCCCCGCCGCGCGCCACCCGGTGGTCGAAGTGCGCGGCGTCGATCGAGACGTACCCATGGGCCTCGACGAAGCCGCGCGCCCGCTTGCGCGCCCGTCTCCCGTCGTTGACCACCCGCAGGGGTACGGCGAGGCTGTTCCCGGCACCGGTGAAGGTCACCTCGGCGTCGTACGCGCCTTCGGGTGCTCGCTCCCAGTCGATCTCCACCGACACCCGGGTCTGCTCGGTCATCGTGCCGCCGGAGGTGCTCAGCCGCACCCAGGGGTGGCTCGCCGCGGCGGCCCAGTCCAGCGGGAGGAAGCCGGTGTTGAACACGTCGACGAAGCGTCGGTCACGGCTGTACGAGGAGAAGGACAGCGGCCGCCCGGTACCGGTCTCGTTGCCCTCGGCCGCCACACCCAGACCCGAGGTCTCCTTCCGGGCGACCCTGGTGACGGTCGGGCGGCCCGGCGCCTTGGGAATCTCCGAGGGGTACGGGTTGACGATCCCGTTCCACTTTCCGCCGGCCACCTCGGTGTTGTAACGCCTGGTGATGGCCACTTCCTCGGCGTGGGCGGCGTCGGACAGGTCCGCGAAGCGGTTCGTCCCGGCCCCGCGCCCCTGGCGGACCGCGAGAGCGTTGCGTTCCGCCCAGTAGAACTTCAGGTTCATCAAATAAGCGCCGTGGACCGGGTATTCGACCAGTTCGTAGAAGGCGTCGCGGTAGGCCGCCGGCAGCTCGGCGCCGAGCGCCCGGACCCGCCCGAGGAGGCGGTCGTAGGCGGACATCCGGCGGCCCGCCTCGTCGCCGTTGTGGACCACGGAGAGCAGGCCGCGGGCGACGAACTCCGGGCGCAGCTCCGCCGCGAGCCGGTAGTACTCGGTGCGGATCGCCGCGATCTCCGCTCCGTGGCGCTGCCCGAACTGCCGCCCGGCCCATTCGACGAGGAAGCCCTCCACGTCGTCGGCGTCCCAACGGTCCACGTCCCAGGCCATGTCCATGGAGAAGGACAGTCCGGTCTCGATCGACTTGATGTCTCCCACGTTGAAGATCCACATACGGTCGGCGCCGTGCTCGTGGACCCGTCTCAACTCCTGCCAGACCTTGGCCAGTTGCGTGGTGTCCAGCCACAGATAGCTCTTGGGCCGGCCCCAGTAGGAGAGGTGGTAGTAGATGCCGTTGCCGCCCGAGCGTCGTCGCTCCGCCGCGTCGGGCAGCTGGCGCATGTTGCCGTGGTTGTCGTCCGGCCAGATCAGTGTGACGTCGTCGGGCACCTGGACGCCCGCGTTGTACAGCTCCAGGACCTCCTTGTACGGGATGAAGATCTGTGGCTGGGCCGCGGCGCCCACCTCTTCGGCCAGGAGGCGGCGCTGGTCCGTGATGATGTCGTTCATCACCACGACCTTCTCCGCGAGGGTGGTGGCGTGCTTGGTCTCCAGCGCGCTGTCGTGCAGACCGCGCATGCCCAGGGTCCAGCTGCTCTCGTAGCCGGCGTTCTGCCGCGCCCTCGCCCGCCAGTAGTCGGAGATGACGGCGGGGTTCACCGTGTAGTCGTACACCGGCGCGCTGCCGTCGGCGGCCGGGTGCTCCTTGGCCCAGGGCTCCCACTCGTGGACGCCGTTGCGCAGCATGGCCTCGGGGTGGCTGGAACCGACGACGATGCCGTAGTGGTCGGCCAGTTCGGGATTCGCGCGATGTTTGTTGAAGAAGTCGGAGTACGGGTGCATGGCGGGCCACAGGTAGTTGGCCTTGAGGCGGAGCAGCAGTTCGAAGACGCGTCGGTAGGTCTCGGGGCCGATGTTCTTGTCCGGCTCCTGCGTCCGGTGGGACCACGTGGTGAGGTTCTGCTCGTCGTTGATGAAGATGCCCCGGTAGCGGACGGACGGTTCGTACCGCTTCGAGACACCCGACGGCACCGTCACGGTGTCGCGGCGTTCGACCGGTACGTCGGCCCACCAGTGCCAGGGCGAGACGCCGATGCGCTCCGAGGTGTCGTAGATGCCGTAGACGGTGCCGCGCCGGTCGCTTCCGGCGATCACCAGGGCGCGTTCCACTCCGGGCAGCGGGCGGTCCACGACCTGGGTCACGGAGGCCTCCCAACGGCCCTTCACCCGGGAGACGTCCAGCCGCCGCTCCGCGATGAGCCGGTCGATGGCAGGGCTCGCGCCGATGGTGCCCACCAGGACGAGGTGCGAGGCCTGCTCCGGCAGGGCGCGCAGCAGCCCTGGACGCACCCCGCCGACCCGTTCCACGTCCGCCTGGAGGTCTCCGGCCGCACGGGCCACGGCGGGATCGTCGGCCGGATCGACGAACAGGTCGACGGCCACGCCGCCCCGCAGCAACGGGAAGTCGCCATCACCGTCCGACGAGGCCGCCCGGGCCGGCGAGGGCAGCACTCCGGGAAGCAGCGGAGCCACTCCGACGGCCGCCATTCCCCGGAGGAACGACTTACGGGTCCACGCGGGCGCGGGCGACGGGCTCTGTGGTTCGTCGTGCGGCACGGGGCGCTGCCTTTCCGCGCCGGGCCCGCACCGAGGCCGGGTCCGGGCCGTCGGGCAGGGCTGACGCATGACTCGCTGACGGGAGGCGGGGGAGCGGTGCATTCGGCGCGGGGCGCAGAGCGTGGGGGCGTGGGGGCGTGGGCCGGCCGGGTCATGGGTTGGCATGACCCGGCCAGAAAGCGCTTACTGCACACCCTAGGTCAGGGCCGCGAGGGCGTCCAGACGCCGGGAAACGTCATCAGCTGAGCCGCCCCGCACCCGGCACCCGGCATTCCGCACCCCGCATACGACTTCCGCGGACATCCGTCACCTCGGGACCGCCTCCCTGCACACCTGCTTGACGGCCGAGAAGGTCAGGTTCTTGTGACGCGGCTTTCCTCTCCTGTCTAGACGTCCCGGTCGTGTTCGACCGCACCCATCTGCCTCTGGCGGATGATCATCTGCATCTGCCAGGGAGCACCACGACAGAACGCGGCCCGCAGAGTCGTCCTGATCCCGTGGTGCCCGGGCCGCCCGGCACCACGGGCCGGCCGTCAGTCGTTCGCCGCCGCCTTCTTGATCGCCTCGCGGATCCGGGAGTACGTCCCGCAGCGGCAGACGTTTTCGATGCGGTCGATGTCGGCGTCGGTCGGCTGGCGCGTCTTCTGCAGCAGGGCCACCGCGGCCATGATCTGGCCCGGCTGGCAGAACCCGCACTGCGCGACATCGCGGTCCAGCCAGGCCTGCTGCACGGGATGCAGCTTGTCGCCGTCGGCCAGACCTTCGATCGTGGTGACCTCACGGTCCGCGCAGTCCGCGACCGGAACGACACAGGGCTGGATCTCACCACCGTCGAGATGGCTCGTGCAGGCCCGGCAGACACCGGTGCCGCAGCCGTACTTGGGACCGGTGACGTTCAGCATGTCCCGCAGGACCCAGAGCAGCGGCATGTCGGCCGGCGCGTCGACAGTGACCGGCTTCCCGTTGAGGAGGAAGGAGTAGGAGGGCATCGGCACCTTCTCGGAGATGGGTTCAGAAGTCGAGCGGGAAGCGGCGGGGCTTGGTGCCGGTCGCACGGGCGTAGGCGTTCGCCACGGCGCCCGCCGCCGCGGGAACGCCCAGCTCACCCGCCCCGCCCGGCTCCCGGCGAGAGGGCATGATGTGCGCCTCGAAGCGCAGCGGGGCGTGACGTTGGCGGGCGTACCGGAAGTCGGCGTAACTGCTCTCGCGGACGGCGCCCCGGTCGATGTGCAGGCCGGCCTGCAGGACGGTGGAGATGCCGTCGATCGCGGTTCCCATGAGCTGGGCTTCGAGTCCGCGGGGGTTGACGGCCGTTCCGACGTCGGCCGCCATCACCGTCCTGGTCACCCGGGGGTGCTTCGGATCGGTGACGTCGATCTCGACCAGGCACGCCACGCACGAGCCGTACTCCTCGTGGACCGCGACCCCCTGCGCGCGGCCGGCAGGCATGCTCCGGCCCCATCGGCCGGCGTCGGCGACCTTGTCGAGCACGGCTTTCACCGCCTTGCTCCTCAGCGTGGTGCGCCGGAACGCGACCGGGTCCTTGCCCAGGCGCTTCGCGACCTCGTCCACGACGATCTCCTCGGCGGTCCGCATGGTCCCGGAGTCCACCGACCGCCAGGCGCCGAGAGGAAGCGCCAGGTCGACCGACCCCCAATCCCCGGTGACACGGCCGAAGTTGTACAGGCCGCTGTCACTGGGCACCGGACCGGCGGCGCGGGCGACGGCCTGGGTCACCCGGCCCTGGACGGGCCCCCGGGCGCTGCTGCCCTGAGCGGAAAGTTCCTGCCCCTCGTACGCCTCGCTCACCGAGGCCACCGCGTGGGTGAACGCCACCACCCGGCCGCGTGCGTGGCTGGCACGGATCCGGTGATGGCTCGCCGGGCGCATCCTGCCGTGCCGGATGTCGTCGGCGCGGCTCCACATCAGTTTGACCGGCAGACGTGCCGCCTTCGAGATGAGGGCGGCCTCGATCGCGGCGTCGTGGTTCAGCCGCCGGCCGAACGAGCCGCCGCCTCGCACGACGTGAACCTTCACCTTCGACCCGGGCAACCCGACCGCCGTGGCGATGGTGTCCCGCGCGTCCATCGGCGACTGCGAGGAGAACCAGATCCCGGCACGGTCCGCGCGGACGTCGGCTATCGCGGTCAGCACCTCCATGGGGGCATGGCCGACGAAGGCGAACTCGAACTCGGCCTCGGTCTGCGCCGAACCGCGCGGAGGGGTGCCGAGCCGGGGGACGGCGGCCCGCAGCCGTGAGCGGATCGCGGAGTCGGAGAGCGCCACGAGCGGGCCCGGGGCCCAGGTGATCCGCAGGGCGTCCCTCGCCTGGAACGCGTGATGGAAGGACTCCGCCACCACGGCGACCCCACCGGCTACCTTCACGACCGCGTGTACGCCGGGCATGGCCCGTGCGGCCTGTGAGTCGACCGAGACCGCCTTCCCGCCGAGCGTCGGCGGCCGTGCCACCACGGTCGGCTTCGCCCCGGCCACGGTCAGGTCACCGGTGTAACCGGCCTTGCCGGTGACGATGTCCCGGGCGTCGATCCGGGTCGTCGCCTTCCCGATCACCTTGTGCCGGGAGGCAGGCTTGGGTTTGGCCGACACGGCCGGCCGGGTGATCCGGGCGGCGCTCGCGGTCAGTGACCCGAAGGTGGCCGAACGCCCGTCCGGTGCGACCACCTTGGTGTGCCGGGTCTTCAGGCTCCGCGCGGGCAGGTGCCAGCGCCTGGCCGCCGCGGTCACCAGCTTGGCGCGCGCCAGGGCGGCCAGTTCGCGGGCCGGACCGTACAGCGAACTCACCGAACTCGAACCGCCGGTGAACTGGTTGCCCTTGGAGCGGGCGCCGGCGAGCGGGATGTCCACGTCCACGAGCCGCGCGTCCAGTTCCTCGGCGATCATCATGGCGACCGCGGTCGTGACCCCTTGGCCGACCTCGACGCGCGGCAGCCGGACGACGACCCTGTTGGCCTTGGTGACTTCCAGGACCAGCATCTCCTCGTCGGCGCCGGTGACCAGGACGTCGGACGGCCGACGCGTGACGTCCGCGGAGGGCTCGACGCCTTGCGCCGTCGTGGCATCACAACCGAGTGGCGCGGCCACGGTCAGGGTGGACGCCGCCAGCGAATAGACGACGAACTTCCGGCGGGACAACTGACGAGCCAACGGACGCCCCTCTCCAAGTAACCCCGTGCTTCCACTGTTTGAGGGGCCAGCGCCCTATGGGGTTGCCTGGGGGAGCGGAGTTGTCGAAGGCATGCCGAGCCGAGTTGGTGACGGTCACTCCCGACCTCGGGGCGGCGGCAGGGAAACGTCTGGGGCGGACCTATGCCGGCCGGGCGTGGTCGCGTGTCAAGGCAGGCACCATCGGCGGCAGGCAAGCGGGAGCGGCGGCTCTGTCGGCGGCGACCACATCTACGCACACGGAACCGACTCCGACTCGGCCGGCGTAGCCCCGCTGGTGTTGTGTGCGCCCGGCTCCGGGAACGTCGGCGCCCCCAGCCGGCCATTGGCCTGCGCTGTGCGGCGGAGCGACACGACAGCACACGAGAGCCGCTCACCCCCACCCGAGGGCATCACCCCACTCAGGGTGATTCGGTGGCGGACCGCTTCCCGCCTTTGCTCCTACTGGTGGCGGAAGCGGTGCCGCTCCGAGTCGGTTCGCTGCCCGGGCGCCTTCGCCGTGTGATCTTCTTCGTGTCCGTCGTCGCATGCGACGACGGATCCGATGCATCTGATGTGTCCGACCTGTCCGTCGGGTCGGCTGCCGTCCGCGATCGTGCCGCGGCGGTCGGTGCGGTCGGTGCGGTCGGCCACTTGAACTCGATTTCCAGCTCGACCTCGCCGTCGCCGATCTCGACCTCCACCTCGCTGCGCAGGTCGTCGGGGATCCGCAGGCTCAGCGTCCCGGGGCCGAATTCCAGTTCGGCTTCCCCGCCCTCCCGCAACGCGGCTGCGAGGGCCGCGAGCTGGTCAGCTGCTTCAAGCCGGGAGAGAGAGCGCTTCTGCTCGAACTTGAGGTCCTTCACGTTGTCTCCGTTCCGACGGAAGGGCAGACAGTGTCCATTCTGGTGCCAGGTGCGAGATCGGGCATCCTCAGGCCTGCGGCAGGGGCCGTCGCTGATGCCCGCCTCGTGCGCGCAAGCCGGATGGCTTCTACGGTTGAGGAGAACTCACTCCCGAGTTCGCGGACCCGGTTCCTTCCGCCGCGTAGGTTTCTCGGGCCCGAGACTCACCAGGAGGGCATGCGATATGACGACCGCGTCTGACACCCCTGTCCTGGACACCCTCGCCGCCATGACGGTCGACTCGCTCGAGCGCTGCCGGCTGGCCCCGGACATGCTCATCCTCACCCGCATCGCGGCACTCGCCGCCTCGGACGCCCCGCCCATCTCCTACGTGGCCCACATCGACCCCGCCCTCAGGGCCGGCATGACCGCCGACCAACTGCAGGACGTCCTGGTCGCCATCGCTCCCATCGTGGGCACCGCCCGGGTCATGACGGCAGCGGGCAACATCGCCACGGCGCTCGGCATCGCCATCGCGGTTGCCGATACCGAGATCGGGCCTCAGGGCTGAGAGAGACGTCCCTGGAGGCGGTGGTCCGGGCGGAATGACCCGGGTGCCTGTCGGCACCCGGGCAACGGAGGCCGGCGGTTGGGCGCGGGTCCCAGCACCGCGGGTCGACCCGGCCGATCCCGTGGAACGTTCCACGTCCCAGACCGACCACCACGCACGTACAGGCTCACCGGCGCGCCGGACCACTGCTCCCGCGAGGCACCAGATGCGGGGTCGACGCCATGACCACCGCCCGGTCGCGTCGCTTCTCGATCCGCTCCAGGAGCAGCCGGGCCGCGGTCTCGCCCATCATGGCGCCGGCTTGATCGACGCTGGTCAGGCTCACCGGCGCCAGCGCGGCGACCGACGTGTTGTTGTAGCCGGCGAGTGACAGGTCCTCGGGGATGCGCAGGCCCAGCTCGGCGGCGGCCCGGAAGACGCCGGTCGCGGCGACGTCCGCGCCCGCGAAGATCGCGGTGGGCGGGCGCGTGGAGGTGAGCAGTTCCCTCGCGCCCCGGTAGCCGCCCTCGTCCGAGTACCCGGAGTGCTCGATCCGGGCCAGGTCCGCCAGCCCGTGCCGGGCCATCGCCGCACGGTAGGCGGCCCGTACGTGGTGCTCGGGCCGCTGCTCCCACTGGGTGCCGCGCACGGTCGGATGCGACAGATGGGCTATGTCCCGGTGTCCGAGACCGACGAGGTGGTCGATGACCAGGTCCACGCCCACCCCGTCCTGGTTGACCACGGAGTCGTACGTGGGGGAGGGGTCGTGATGGCCGATCACGACCGTCGGCACCTCGGCCGCGAGGCGCTCCACCTCCGTGCGCCGGACGGCGGGCGCGATCAGGATCAGGCCGTCCATCTGACGGTCCGCCATGGCGTGGATGAGCCGGGTCTGGTCCTCCATCTCGGACGAGCCGCTGGAGCCCAGGAACAGGGCGTACTCGGTGTCCCGCAGGGCCGCGTTCACGCCGTCCAGCAGATCGGCGTAGAAGGCGTTGCGCATGCTCGCCAGAAGCACGCCCAGCGTGTAGGTGCGGCCCCGCATACCGCGTGCCGCCGCGTGCGGGCGGTAGCCCAGTTCGGCTATGGCCGTCCGCACCCGGTCGTGCATCGCCGGGCTCACCCCGTAGGCCTTGTTGAGCACCTTCGACACCGCCGAGGTGGACACCCCGGCACTGCGCGCGACATCGGCGATCGTGACTCTCTTCGAGCCGCCCGCTGATTGCACTGGTGGTCCCCACCTCCGTTGTTCGAACCCGCGTCATGCATCGCTACGCCCCTCGGCACCGTCGTCTCGTGGCCGCGGCGCCTCGTCGCCTCGGGAACGTTACTCGCGGGGACCTTGACGATTCGGGCCTCCTCCCCGCAATCTTTGGGCGTTCCCGTGTGGCACGTTTTACGAATGTGCCACATGAACCGTCGCATGAGCCACATGAGACCCTTTATTGAATCGATTCAACGCAGCGTCGAAGGTCGATTCAGATCGCCGAACCAGGAGAGCCGCCATGCCCGACCTCACACGCCGGTCCACCCTGCGCTCGGCCATAGCCGTGGCCCTCGCTCCCACCCTGGGCTCCCTCGTACTGCCCGGACTCGGGTCCGCGGCGGCCGCCGCCGTTTCCTGGACGGCGAAGTGGATCTGGGCGCCGTCCAGTTCCGCGAACCAGTGGGTGGCTTTCCGGAAGACGTTCACCCTGGCCTCGGCGCCGTCGAAGGCGGTCACGCAGATCGCGGCCGACTCGAAGTACTGGCTGTGGGTGAACGGCACGCTGGTCGTCTTCGAGGGCGGACTCAAGCGCGGTCCGAACCGTACGGACACCTACCACGACGAGGTCGACCTCGCCCCCTACCTGCGCAGCGGCAGCAACACGGTGGCACTGCTGGTGTGGTACTTCGGCAAGCAGGGGTTCTCGCACAACAGCAGTGGCAAGGGCGGGCTGCTGTTCCAGTCGGACGTCGAGACCGGCTCGACCACCACGCGGGTGGTCAGCGACACCGGTTGGAAGCACACCGTCCACCCGGGCTACTCGAACAACACCAGCGGTACGCAGGTCAACTTCCGGCTGCCCGAGTCGAACGTGTACTACGACGCCCGTGCCGCCGCCGTCATCTCGGGCTGGCGCTCGCCCGGCTTCGACGACAGCGCCTGGACAGCACCCACCGACTTCGGTGCCGCGGGGGCCGCGCCCTGGAACGGCCTCGTCGAACGGCCGATCCCGCAGTTCCGCTACTCCGGCCTGAAGACCTACACCAACGCCTCGTCGCTGCCGACGACCGGGCGCGGGTCCACCGCGATCTCGGCCACGCTGCCGTCCAACATCCAGGTGACCCCGTTCTTGAAGGTGGACGCCCCCGCCGGGGCCGTGATCGGCATCCAGACCGACCACTACGACGACGGCGCGGGCCTGGTGGGCATCGAGCCCGGGACGCAGTACAACATGCGGGCCACCTACGTATGCGCCGGTGGTGTGCAGGAGTTCGAGTCACTGGGGTGGATGAGCGGCACCGCGGTGCGGTACACCATTCCCTCCGATGTGACGATCCTGGAGCTGAAGTACCGGGAGTCGGGCTATGACACCGACTTCGCCGGGTCGTTCAGCAGCAGCGACGCCTTCCTCGACACGCTGTGGACCAAGGCCGCCCGCACCATGTACGTCAACATGCGCGACAACTACATGGACTGTCCCACGCGTGAACGCGCCCAGTGGTGGGGGGACGTCGTCAACCAGCTCAAGGAGGGCTTCTACACCTTCGACACCAGGTCCCACGCGCTCGGCGAGAAGGCCATCGCCCAGCTCGCCGCCTGGCAGAAGTCCGGTGGGCAGCTGTATTCCCCGGTCCCCACGACGATCTGGACCGCCGAACTGCCCGTCCAGATGCTCGCCTCGGTGTGGTCGTTCTGGACCTACTACCTCTACACCGGCGACGAGAACGCCGTCACCGTCGCCTACCCGGCCGTGAAGAGGTACCTGGACCTGTGGACCCTGGACAGCGACGGCCTGGTCAACCACCGGGCGGGGGACTGGGACTGGGAGGACTGGGGCTCCGACATCGACGTCCGGGTCCTCGACAACTGCTGGTACTACCTGGCGCTGGACACCGCGGCCAAGCTCGCCGATCTGAGCGGCAACACCGGTGACGTGGCGGGCTGGAAGTCCCGGCGCGACAGCATCAGGACCAACTTCGACCGCGTCCTGTGGAACACCTCCAGGAACGAGTACCGCTCACCCGGCTACACCCGCGACACCGACGACCGCGCCCATGGCCTCGCCGTCGTCGCCGGCCTGGCCCCCGCCTCCCGGTACAGGGCCATCACCGAGGTACTGCGCACCCACCTCAACGCCAGCCCCTACATGGAGTTCTACGTCCTCGAAGCGCTGTACCTGATGGGCGCGGCCACGGTCGCCGAGGAGCGGATACGCAACCGGTTCGCCGCCCAGGTCACCGACCCCGCCTGCCACACGCTGTGGGAGGTGTGGGAGAAGGCCGCCGGCACCGACAACCACGCCTGGAACGGCGGCCCGTTGTACGCCCTGTCCGCGTACGCCGCGGGCGTCCGCCCCACGAAGCCCGGCTGGAGCACGTACGAGGTGATCCCGCAGACCGGCACCCTGACGAAGATCGACTCAGTGGTGCCCACGGTCAAGGGTGACATCCGCTTCGGGATCACCCGCGAGGGAGCGAAGGCGACGCTGACCCTCACCTCCCCGAACGGCACGACCGCCCGGGTGGGCGTGCCGACCTACGGCGGTGCGCAGCCCGTCATCAAGGCGGGCGACACCACGGTCTTCAGCGGTGGTTCCTCCACCGGCAGCGTCGGTGGGCTCGCCCACGACGGCAAGGACGCCTCGTACGTCTACTTCCTGCTCCAGCCTGGCGCGTGGACCTTCACCGTCACCGGCGCGGGCCGGCTCGACAACCTCGCGCTCGCCCGTCCGGTCACCAGCAACAACAGCCTGGAGAACGCCAACTGGGGCAGCGACCGGCTCACCGACGGCAAGCCGACCAGTGTCAGCGGCGCGCGGGGCTACACCAGCAACGAGTTCACCTCCGCCGACGTCGGTGCCAACCCCGTCTGGGTCGAGGTCGACCTCGGCGCCGACACCGACCTCGACGCCGTGCGCCTCTTCCCCCGCACCGACACTCCGGCGGCCGGGGGCGGAACGGCGGGCTTCCCGGTCGACTTCACGATCCAGACCCGGCCCGACGGGTCCGGTTCGTACACCACCGTCCGCACCGTCACCGGGCAGGCCAACCCAGACGGCCGGGTCCAGACGTACGGCTTCCGGACGACCACCGCCCGGTACGTGCGGCTGCGGGCCACCCGGCTCGGCACCCCCGCCACGGACGAGTCCGCCAAGTACCGTCTCCAGCTCGCCGAACTCACCGTCCCCACCGCCGCGACCACCGTCACCGGCAACTGCACGCTGGAGAACGGCGACTGGGGCAAGACCCGGGTGTTCGACGGCACCCTCACCAGCACGGCCGGCGCCAAGGGCTTCACCAGCATCGACTTCCCCTCCGCCGATGTCAGCGGCACGCCCGTCTGGATCGAGGTCGACCTCGGCGCCGACCGGGCCATCGGCACCGTCACCCTCCACCCCCGCACGGACACCAGCGGCGCGGGCGGCGGTACGGCGGGCTTCCCGGTCGACTTCACGATCCAGACCCGCCTCGACGGCGCCACCTCCTACACCACGGCCCGTACCGTCACCGGTGAACCGAACCCCGGCGGAGCCGCCCAGACCTACACCCTGACCTCCACCACCGGCCGCCACCTACGCCTGCGGGTCACCAAGCTCGGCAGGCCCGCCACGGACGAGTCCACCAAGTACCGGCTCCAGCTCGCCGAGCTCCGCGTCGGCTGACGACCGGTGGAGGCAAGCGGTCGCCGCCAGGGCATCACGGATCCGGCGGCTGCTGCGGATGATCCGCCGCAGCCGCCGTCCCTCGTCGCCATCGATCTCACGAAACCGCACTCGTTCCGCCACGTGATCATTCCGGGCCGGCCCACCGCGCGGGGAACCACCCACGCGGCAGACCGTCACGAGGCAGACGCGGCCTGCTCCGGCACTAGTTCCGGTACCGGAACACGATCCGGCCGCGCGTCAGGTCGTACGGCGGGAGCTCCACCAGCACCCGGTCCTCCAGCATGATCTTGATGTAGTTCTTGCGGATCTTCCCGCTGATGTGCGCGAGCACCTGGTGGCCGTTCTCCAGCTCCACGGTGAACATGGCGCTGCGCAGGCACTCCACGACCCTGCCCTCGACCTCGATGACGTTTCTGTTCCTCGTCATCGCACCAGCTCCAGGTTGCTGCTCATCGACCGGGCGCCGATGCCTTGGAACAGCGCGGAGGCCGCAATGTTGGACTCGTGGACCTCGGTGTGGGCCTCGGCGAACCCCGAGTGGTGCAGAGTTCGCAGTGTGTGGGCGAGCAGCGCCCGCGCGATTCCGCGCCGCTGCTCGCCGGCCCGGACCGCGATCAGCCCGATGCGCGGCCGGATCGCCGTCACCACGCGGATCAGACCCAGGTAGCCCTCCTGCGACGCGGCCACCGCGTATCTCGACGGGTCGACGATGGTGTCGCCTTCGGGGAAGGGGATCACCTCGGCGGGCATCGACTGCCAGCCGACACTCGCCTCGACCTCGTCGCGGATCGCGCGGTCCGCCGCCCGCAGCAGACTCTCGTCCGCCTGACCGGCGGGCACGATCGTCACACCCACAGGCGGCAGGACCGCTTCAAGTCCTGTGACCCGTGGGTCGGTCGGCACGACGTACTCCCACTCGCGGCGCCTGACCGTGAAACCGGCCCGCAGCCAGCCGGCCGTCAGCTCGACGTCGGCTGCGTCGACCACCGTGTACAGCGGCGCCGGCAGGTCGGCCAGCATCGCCTCGGCGAGCCGGTCGAAGGTGGCCTCGCGCCAGGCGTCGATGCTGACGAACAAGCGTCCGTCGGGCCGTTGCGCCGCGTGTCCGCGGCCGACCACCAGGTCGTCATTCAGTGCATGCCAGTGTCGGTCCGCGACGCGTGTGATCATCACCGCGTTCTCGCTCGGGCCGTAAGTGATCTGTTGCGTGTCCATCGGAGTCTCCCTCCAGGAGTGCCTCGATCTCAGGCGCTCCTGGCGACACCGAGTGTCAGCCGCCGGACCGTGACGGGTTGAGGGAGCACCCACGGGTAACTGTGTTCACGGGGCTCACCTCCCTACGTCGGTTCAACGGTCCTCCGCGAAGCTAGCAGCGGGGCGCCGCCTCGTTCCAGTCCTTTTCCACACCCGGCAGCGGTGCGGCCCGACGTCCCGAGTCCGAAGGCGGCTGTCACTTTCCTGCTGCTCGCCATGATGGTGAACCCGTCGCTCCGCAACCGACCGGGCCCGCCACCCGGCGGGGGCCGTACTCGCAGGGTGGCGGGGGTGGGCCGGACATGGTCCGAATACTCCAGGCGCGGGCCGCGGCACAGCCTGGCATTCACCTGCTGGGCATCGAGGAGTTGCCCGGCACTCCGCCGCACGTGCTGCTCGGCTTCCATCGCCGCCGTGACCGTGTTCGCGACCTGCTGGTCCCGTTTCTTCCGACGGGGCCCCTGGAGTGGGTGCTCGGCAAGGTCACCAAGCCCGCCGGACTCGTCCGCTGACCGGGGCAACGCCTGCCCCTCGACTGTGTCTGGACACCCACCCTGGTGTCGTGCGCCGTCGCACCGGCTCCGAGGATGTCCTCGGGGCCGGTGCGGTCTTTTCCGACGTCGGCGGACGTGCCTACCGCGCGGTGGGGCGTCGCACCCGGCCGTCTGGGCGTGGCATGGCGTGGCCGGACCTGTCGTGACGGAGACGGGGGCGGACGAGCTGCGTCCGAAGCAGGAAGCAGAGCAGGACGGGGTTCTCGGGGGCACCCGTTCCTGCCCGCTCCGGTCCTTCCTCCGGGGCGGCGCCTCGGTTACAACAGGGGTGCAGGGTGGCCCGGTTGCCCGCCGGGCCGGTCAGGGTGGTGCGGAGCCGGCGCGGAGACGGTGGGGTGTGGTGGAGGACGGGGCGTCGCAGGGGGCAACGGGCAGGACCGGGATGCGGCACGAAGGGCCGTCCGGTGTGGACGGCGGAATCGCGCAGTCCGCTCCGGAAGTTTCCGTGGTCGCACGCCTGGCCCGTCTCCAGGACGCGGCGGGGAACGCCGCCGTCGTACGGCTGCTGGGCATGGGGGCGGCTGCCGGGGACGACACCCTGGGGGCACCGGATCCTGCCTTTTAGGTCCTTCCGGTGGGGCACGGGCTTCGTCTACAACGGGTGGCAGGGCAGCCGAGTTGTCGAGGAGGACCACCTGTGCACTCCGTAGGTCGGGAGCATCTCAGGGTCGGCGAGCGGGCATCGGGCACGACGCGCCGGACGCAGTCGCCGTCGACGACCATGAGCGGTGCGTGGGTACGGCATCTGCAGCGCGTGGCTGGGGGCGGGGCCACCTCGTCGTCCGCCGGAGCCGACCGGGAGCCCGAGTCCACCGATCAGTCCCAGGTGCAGCGGGCCGCGGTGGACGAAGGCCTGCGCTCGTCGTCGCGCCCCCTCGATTCCGCGCTGCGCGGCGAGATGGAACAACGGTTCGGTGGCGCCGACTTCAGCGGTGTCCAGGTGCACGACGGGCCCGCGGCGCGGCGTGCGGCCGCGGCGGTCGAGGCCAGGGCCTTCACCAGCGGCGCGCACATCGTCGACGGTGGTGGGATGTCCAGGAAGGACTGGGCGCACGAGCTGGCGCACACCCTCGATCAGGCGGCGGGACCCGTACCGGGCTCCGACAACGGCGCGGGCCTGCGTATCTCCAACCCTCGTGACGAGGGTGAACGCCGGGCTGTCGCCGCGGCCGACCAGGTCATGAGCGCCCCCGCGCCCGTCCAGCGCCTGTCCGCGGAGCACGAGCACCCGAACGGCCACGCGGAGCACCACCACGCGCACCCCCACGCCGGTTCGGCGTTCGTACAGCGGGTGCGGCAGAGCGCCGCCACCGAGGAGCCCGTCACCGAACAAGCCGTGGAGGCCGGGCAGTCCGGGCAGTCCGGACCGCAGGCCAAGGGGGCGGAGGTCATCGCCCGCCTGAGCCAGTCGATCGAACAGCACACGGTCCAGAGCAAGATGAAGAAGAACGTCTTCGCACCGGGTACCTGGTGGCCCGAGCAGTGGATGGTCGAGGGGCCGGCGCGGCTCAGGAAGACCCTCGACCGGCGGGTGATGCGCGGCGAGACGTTCAACGACCAGGAGCTGGACGACATCAGGCACCTCTCCCAGGTGAACGCCCAGTGGCTCGAAGCGGTGGGCATCGGCACCTACGAGCAGGCCCAGAAGTACACCGAAGGCCGTTTCGACACCTGGCTGACGCTTCCTGCGGGCAAGCGTGTGCTCACGGCCACCCTGGCCGTTCGCGCCAACCACCCGGACGTGCGGGCGACGGGCCGGGGAACGCCGATCTCGCCGGACTACACGCTCGGCCGGTTCATGCTCACCCAGGCCCCCGACACCCCACCGGGGGAGAAGGAGGGCCTGGAACGGGAGCGTGACCAGCAGATCAGGGAGACGGCCATCGACACCCTGCATCCGGCCGGGATCGCGCCCGAGCGCCGACACCCGGACGGCGTCCCCGAGGCGGGCCCCGCGACGGCCAAGGGCAAGGGCAGGAGCACGGAGTCGGACTTCGCGGCGAAGGACGCGCGGGCCCGCGAGATGCTCACCAAGGTGCTGCTCATCCTGCAGCACGGGTTGAAGCTGTACGACCCGAAGGCCGGGGCACACGTCGCCGACTACGAGAAGGATGTCATCCGAGCCCTCGCCCACGGCGGGCGGGTCAACATCCGCATCCCCGCTCTGACTTCCGCGGACGAACCGGCCTACTCGCTGCCGGAGTTCCTGGGCGTGACACAGGACGACCGTACGAACACCCGCGCGGGGGACGTCATCGACCGTGGCTTCGCCACGCACCGCACCTCCATCGAGGCGAACAAGGAGGGCAAGCCCGGCGCGTTCAAGGAGAAGGGCGGCCCCATCGCGTCGGTCACCAACATGGTGTCCGTCGGTGCCAACCGGCCCGACCTGTGGGGACAGAACGTCTCCGGCGGCGGCCTCGGCTCCAAGGACTGGAACGGCGACGTGGTACTGCCGGACGGGTCGCACGGCCACATGCTGCTGGTCCACCACCGGCCGACCACGCGGAAGGACGGTTCCCTGCAGATCGGCATCGAGACCCTCGCACCGCATGCCACCAGCCCGGTGGGCTACCAGCACGATTTCCGCTCCACCGAGGCCACCGCCAACCCGGAGTCGGTCCTGCACGGCCACAAGGGCGACAAGGTCGGCTCGGGCGGCCTGGGCAAGAACGAACGCCTGGTCGAACTGGCGGAGATGGGTAAAGCCCATTCCAGCGGCGACTGGCGCACCTTCCTGGACGAGATCAAGAAACAGTGGGACGCCGCGCTGGCGGAAACCGAGGACGGCTCCCGGGAGCGGCGGGCCCTGTACGAAGGCCTGGTCGGCCCACGGACCCGAAGCACATCCTGACCACGTCGGCCCGGCGGTCGAGTGCGATCCGATCCCGGGTGGGTGTGTTCGTACGGGTGCGGTTCGCGGCACGGCACGACTGCGGCCGGTCGCCCGTTGCCACTACTTCTCCCAGATCTTGCGGTAGGCCCTGCGGTAGCCCTCGGAGTCCCAGGACAGGGCCCCGCCGCTGTTGGCCGCGGTGGTGATGTGGACGGGGGCGACGTAGGAGCTGGCCGGTTCGTTCGTGAAGGCCCGGTTGAACTCGTCGATGATCTGCCAGCCCTGTTCCGACAACGGCTCGGGCACGGTGGCGGACTGATACTGCTTGCCGTTGATGCGCTGGAAGGCCGAGGGGTCGCCGTCGCCGGCACCGATGTTGAACGGTGCGCCGTCGCCCTTCCGGTCCGCGGCGCGCAGGGCGGGCGCGGCGTGGTCGAAGTACAGGTCGTTGATGGCCGCGGAGTAGGTCCACTTGTCGCCGAAGCGTGAGTGGAGGGCGGAGACCCTCTCGACGGTGCGGCTGTTGGCCTGAGGGATGGGGATGTTCTCGTAGCTCAGCAGATCGATGCCGGAGCAGGCGGCGAGTTCCTTCTTGATCAGCTCTGACTTCCGCTTCGCGAACGGTATCGAGGCGTCGGTGAACAGCACCACGCCGGCGCGGCCGTTGGACCGGGCGATGATCCAGTCGGCGCTGATCCTCGCGACGTCCTCGACGTGGGTGGTGATGTTGCTGAACAGCTTGGGATTCTTGCTGGGTCCGGGGGTGGCCGTGGCGTGCCAGCCGATCAGGGGTATCCCCGCGGCGCCCGCCTGTTGGACCTGCTTGGTCACGGAGTTGGGGTCGAAGCCGCCGATGACGATGCCGGAGGGTTCGAGGGCGATTGCTTCGGCGAAGGCATCCCGGATGCCGGTGGGCGTGCCCCCTCCGTCGATGGTGCGTACGTCCCAGCCGATGATCTTGGCTGCTTCCTGGACGCCCCTGGCGACGCCGGAGACGCCGGGGTTGGTCATGGTCTGGGCGACGTAGACGATGGTTCTGCCGGGAACGGCTTCGGGTCCGGTGGTGGGGCCGCTCCAGGGGGCGTTGACGTCCTCGGCTTCCTTGACGGCCTGCTTCGCCTTGGTGAGGGCGGTGGGGCAGCCCGGTTCCTGGGAAGCGGCGGTTGTCGCGGTGGTGGTCGAACCGCTCTCGCAGCCGGTGGCGGCGGTGGCCACGGCCAGGAGCGCGATGGCTGCCGCGGTCGCCTTGCGGGTGGAGTGCACGGGGTCTCCTCAAGTGGGCGCGAGGGGCTACGGAACGGGGTGGGGGGAGGAGACCGATCCAGCCACACGGCTGGTGGCGCAGCGGTCATGACGTGCCCCAGGCTGTGGCCGGGAGGCTGTCGCGGTGGGAATGTAGCAGGGCTCCCACGTGGTCATCCACGCCGAGGACGTCGTTCGGTAGGCATGCGTGAACAATTCGTAATCACGTATTGGTTACATAGAGGTTCACAGCGATCACAAAGGCGATAGTCTCCGGCCGACGAGATCCGGACACGTGGCGCGATGTGGCGACCTGCGCGCGGGTCCGGTCGCTCACGCCCGCTGCCCCGTCGCGAGAGCGTCAGGTCAGTTCCCCGGTCGTCGACGGTCCGTCGGTGACAGCATCCCGACCGCCGCCGATCAGAACACACCCAAGGAGACCAGCGTGCCCGCGAACCCAGTGGAGCCGCCGCCCGGGCAGAGAGACCGGACTTCTCCGTTCCGACGGAAGGCGGGCTCCGTTCTCGCCCGGTGGCCGTTCCGCCGGAAGCTCAACATCCTGGTCGTCGCGCCCGTCGTGGTCGTCGGAGTGCTGCTCGCCGTCGGCGTCACCGGACAGATGGAACAGGCCGGCGACGCCGACCGGATCGCCGAACTCGTGCGCGACAGCGAGCAGGTCGCGACCCTCATCAACGACGTACAGGCCGAACACCGGCTGGCACTGCTGCTGTCGGTGCAGTACGAGGCGGCTCGCCCCGGAGCCGCCCGGCCGTCGACCACCGCGTATCGCGAGGCACAGCAGGCCACCGACGCGCAGGTCACCGCCGTGCGGTCCGCCTTCGGGACGAGCCTGCCGGCCGAGGAGGAACAGGCCCTGACCTACATCACCGGCCTGGATGTCCTTCGGGAGAAGCTCGGCCGGGACTACGTCCCCGCCGCCAACATCGACCCCGCCTACGCGGCCGCGGTCGGCTACCTGATCGACGGCATCGGGCTCGACCTCTTCGCCGTGACCTCGGCCTCCTCGGCGACGTCGGTGCCCCATCTGCTGGACGCGATCCTGCGCGCCGACGCCGCCCACGCGGCCTTCGAGAGCGCGGTGTTCTCCGCCCAGACCCGCGACGCCAACGCCCTCACCGAGTACACCCGCGCGGTCGGCGCCCACGAGCTGTACACCTACCAGTCGGACCGATTCGGCCGCATGGCCACGCCGGCACAGGTGCTCAGCATGGCGGCCATCGAGCGCGCATCCGAAGAGAACGACATCGAGTCCCAGTTCGCGGCACTCCAGATCGATCCGTCGGCCCTGCAGTCGCAGACGACCCGGGAACTGCGCGAGAAGATCACCGCCGGTGAGCGGCAGGCCGAGACCCGCCTCGGCGTCACCCGGACACTGATCGAGCAGACCGCCGCACAGGCCGACTCCGCCTCCGCGGACGCCCTGCGCAAGGCATGGATCCTGCTCGGTGTGGCCCTGCTCGGGTTCGCCGCCTGGCTGGCCTTCTGTGTTCTGGTCCGGCGCTCGGTCGTCCGTCCCCTGGTGGCTCTGACCGGCTCCGCCCAGCAGGTGGTCGAAGCCGCCGACGAGGAGCTCGCCCGGGTCGCGGACGACGAACTCGTCGACAGCACCCCCTTCAGCCCGCGGGCGATACCGGTCCCGGTACGCGACGAGATCGGCGAACTGGCCGAGGCGTTCAACCGGGTGCAGGACACCGCCGCCGCGCTGCTGGAGCGCCAGGTCCTCAGCCGCCGCAACATCGCCGAGATGTTCGGCAACGTCGGGCGCAGAGTCAGCAATCTGACCACGAGGCAGCTCCTGCTGATCGACGCCGTGGAACGGGAGGAGACCGATCCCGACCTCCTGGACCGGCTCTACCGCATCGACCACATCGCCGTACGCCTCCAGCGCAACGCCGACAGCCTGATGCTGCTCGCCGGAATCCGGGAGACCGACGTCGAGGCCCGGCCGGTCACCCTGGCCGACGTCATACGTTCGGGCCTCGGCCGGATCGAGGGATACCAGCGAGTGTTGCTGCGCTCCGAGACGGACATCACCGTCGGACCCGACATCACCGGCGACCTGACCCTGCTGCTGGCCGAACTGATGGAGAACGCGGTCGCGTTCTCCCCCTCCGACACCCCCGTCGAAGTGGTCGTCCGGCCCGGCACCGACGTCACCAGGGACGGCGGCGCCCTGGTCGAGATCATCGACCACGGCCTCGGCATGAGCGCGGAACGCCTCGCCGAGGAGAACGCCCGCCTCGTCCGCCGCGAACGCCTCGACCTCGTACCGACCAAGGTGCTCGGCCTCTTCGTGGTCGGCAGCCTCGCCCGCCACCTGAATCTGCAGGTGACCTTGAGCCGCACACCGGGCGGTGGCGTCACCAGCACCGTATGGATCCCGGCCACGCTTCTGCTGGCCATGAGCCCCCTGGACGCCTCACCGGCCCACGCCGGCCAGAACAGAACCGTCCAGGCGTTCACCCCGAGGGCCGCCGCGCCCGCACCGGCCGCCGCTCCCGAACGTCGGCCGGTCGCCCTCCCGCCGGAGGGCGCTCTGCCCCGGCGCGCTCCGCTCCGCCCCCACACCCCGAACGCCGACGCGCCCGACGGCGCGTCCCCCTCGATCACCGCCCGGCCACTGCGCCGGCGAGTCCGGGGCGCGACGCTCACCGTGACCGCCACGGAAGCCGAACAACACATTCCCACGGCGCGACAGCCCGCGGACGCCGACGCCGTCCGCGCGGAACTCGACGAATTCGAGGCCGCAGTCCGCAGAGCCGAACAGGACAGCGCCACGGCCCCGGGCCCAGCCCGCACGACCGCGACACGAGAAAACCCCAGAAGGCCAGAAGGAGACGGGCAGTGACCATGTCGGCAGAGGACAGCACCCCCGAACAGACGCAGGCCACCGACCTGCGTACCGCGGCGGCCGACTTCACCTGGCTGCTCGACCGTTTCGCCACGGAGACCGCCGGTGTCGTCGACGCCATCGCGGTGTCCTCCGACGGTCTGCTGATCGCGGTCTCCCAACTCCGCGACAGAGCCGACTCCGAGCGGCTCGCCGCAATCGTCTCCGGCGTCACCAGCCTCGCCGCCGGCGTCTCCGGGAACTACGGCCTCGGCGGCCTCAACAAGGTCATCATCGACCTGGAGGGCGGCCACGTACTGGTCTCCGCCATCGGCAACGGCGCCGTGCTCGGCGTGGTCGCCTCCAAAGAGGCGAAACTGGGCAACATCGCCTACGAGATGACCCTCTTCGCCAACCGCGCCGGAGCCGCACTCACCCCGCAACTGGTGATCGAGCTGAAGAACAGCGTCGGCACCCCAGTCGTCGGCTGACCCATCCCGCGAGGCAGGAGGCCCTCATGGCCGACGGTGGGCGAGAACCACACGAGACAGACGAAGAAACCTGGCACGACACGGCGGATCCGGTCGGCCGTGCCCCAGCGGTCCGACCGTTCCTGCTGACCGCCGGCCGGGTGTCGGGGGGAGGGCCGGCCGCGCCCATCCCGATCGAGACCCAGATCGTCTCGACGGCCGCCGGGCTCTCCCTCCTCGGCCGGCTCGCCTTCGAACACCACGACATCGTCGCCGCCTGCCGACGGCCGCAGTCGGTCGCGGAACTGGCCGCACGCCTGCGACTGCACCTCAACGTGGTCCGTGTACTCGCCGAAGACCTGTGTGCCGCAGGGCACCTGGCGATCTACGTACCGCACGCCAGGATCGCCCAGGACATCTCCGTACTGCGAAGGGTCATCAATGGTCTCCGAGCCGTCCCCGACTCACGGGGCACACTCCGCGACAGCGGTTGAACAGCCGCCGCTGCCGGTCAAGCTGGTCATCGCCGGCGGGTTCGGGGTCGGCAAGACCACCACCGTGGGCTCGATCTCCGAGATACGCCCCCTCACCACCGAGGCCGCGATCACCGAGGTCGCCGCAGGCGTGGACGACCTCACGCACACGCCGGACAAGACCACCACCACCGTCGCCATGGACTTCGGCTGCATCACCCTCGACCCGACCCTGAAGCTGTACCTGTTCGGGACACCGGGCCAGGACCGCTTCGGCTTCATGTGGGACGACATCGTCGACGGCGCTGTCGGCGCCCTGGTCATCGTCGACACGCGCCGCCTCGACGACTGCTACGCGGCAGTCGACTACTTCGAGCACAAGCGCATCCCCTTCGCGGTCGCCGTCAACGCTTTCGACGGAGAGGTCGAACACGACCTCGATGAGGTGCGATGGGCTCTGGACATCGCCGAACACGTCCCCCTGACCGTCTTCGACGCCCGCCGCACCGGCTCCGTCCGCGACGCGCTTCTCGTCGTACTCGACGTCGCCCTGTCCCGCGCCGAAGCGGCCGCGGTCACGTGAGGCCGGCCTGCTGGGAGGAGTCGGGGCGACACCCACGGCCACATCCGTCCCCACGCCCGGGCCGGGGGACCGCGGGCAGGAGCCTGGCACGTGTCCGCGGTGTGGTCGTCGAGCGGCGATGACCGGGATCGCCGCCTCCACGGCCACCTGCGTACTGCGTCACTCGGACGGAGCCGTCTCCCAGGGCCACTTGGAGTCCCGGCCGGCTTCGATGAGAGGGATCAGCCGGAACGCGGCGTCGCTCAGGCCGCCGAAGGTGTGGTGGTGCGGGCCGGACGGGGCGTGTGCCGGGGCGTAGCCGGCCAGGTTCCAGGTGTAGACGGGGGTGCGGAGAGGGACCGTCTGCAGCGGGTTGGACCACTGACCGGGCCCGGCCTGTTCGTCGGTCACCACGACCACCCGGTCGTGACGGTCGTAGTGCCGCCTGAGCGCCAGGGCCGTGTTGGTGCCGCCGAGGTCATGGAAACGATCCAGGACGCCCAGTACGGGCTCACCCGGGGCGAGTTCGACGCGACGGCTGTCCGACCCGAACTCCACCAGGTCGGCCCGCGCGGCCCGCTGGGCCAACGCCGTACCGAAGATGGCCGCCGAATCCGCCCGGTTGAGCTGGGTGTGCTCGCTGGGCCGGTCGAACATCGAGCCCGACCGGTCCACCAGGATCAGCGTCCGGCCGGGCAGTTCGGGGACATTGGCCAGGGAGTGCCCGAGGGCTGTCTCCAGAGCCTTCTCCCAGCGTCGCGAGGGCGCGTTGCGATGGGCGGCAAGGTAGCGGAACGGGAACTGCCGCGAGCGGCGCACCTCGTCCGGGCTGGAGATCCGCGCGGCGACCTCGGCGGCGGCCCGGTCGCTCACGCCGGCCTGGTCGAGGTTGCGCAGATTGCGTACGAGTGCCATCGCCCCCATCGAGGGGAGCAGCGCCTCCCACACCGCCGCGTCGAGCGGCCCCTGCAGCCAGCCCGCCACCGCCTCCCAGGTCATCCCCGCCGCGCTCAACCGCTCATCGCCACCCGGGGCGGTGACCAGGGCACGCCGTTCCCCGACCGGTACGGCCAGCAGCTCCCGGTGTGCGGCGAGCAGCGTCTCGCCGGCCGGGGGAAGAGCGCGGTCGGGGTGGTGACGGCGGTCGATCGCGTACTTGAACAGGTCACCCTGCCAAGGACGTCGGGGGTCGGGGGAGGGGTGGGTGAGTTCGATGACGTCGCCGAAACGGTAGGGGCGTGAGGCGGTGTCGTACTTGAGGAGCGCGCGCCCGGTGTACAGACGTCGTGCGGCGTCGGCGATTCCGCGCTTGAGCGGCTGCGGGATTCTGCGCCCGTGCCGAGATGTCCAGTACGCCAGCAACTCACCCGGCTCGTCGGCCCGTTGGAGGACGGCGGACACGGCCTGCCGCGAGAAGCCGACGGCCCCCGCGTCCAGCCTGGCCCGCACGAACCCGGCGGCGCCCACGAGGGAGGCGGTGCGCATGTGGGCCTCGGTCCGGAGCCAGCCCAGCAGACCGAGGGTCCACTCCGGATCGCTGACGGCGAGCCTGCGCACCAACTGCTCGTAGCGCTCGTCGCGGGCGGCGGCGTCCTCGTAGAAGGTGTGATGGCCGACCATGTTGGCCATGGCCAGCAGGAAGAGTTCCGTCTTGGGCGTGCGGGCGTACGCGGTGCCACCCTGGTGCGTACGGTTGTGGAGACGGTGCGCGGACGGGGGCCGCAGGCCCGGTGTGGTGGCGGACGGCGGGAGCAGCCACCGGCCGTGGGTGGAGAGCGACGAGGTCGCTCCGCCAGCGGTGAGGCCCGGTATCTCCGCCTGGATCTCGCTCCTGGCTTCGGACTTGGCTCGCTGACGGTTGAAATGGGGCATGCAGAAGGTCCCTTGGGAGACGTTCCTGGAAGAAGGAGAGACGCCTTCCGAGATCAGTAGTGGCACCGGGGTGGTGTTGCGGTCTCAGAAGGAAGTAACCGGGGCACAGCGCATCGGAAGGCGTCGGACACGCACGCTAATCGAAGCGGCGAGCGCGCGCACGCCATTTATTGCAGCGCGTCCCGTAGACGGTTGTGGGTCATCGTCAGGCAGGCCTGCACCGCGCCGCCTGCCTCGGGGAGTACCTCGCCCACCAAGGGGAGCAACCGTCCGACGAGGTAGACGAAGTCGGGATCGAGTGTCACGGCGACGACGCTCACAGGCCGGATGGTCCGGAGGAGCCGGCCACAGACCCTCGACGCGTCGTGTCGCTCCAGGTGCGATCCGGGCTTTGCGGGTTCGGCGGTGTGAGGATGTCGAGAGCGCGCCGGCTGCTCCGTCCCAGGGGTGACGGCGGGCATCACCGGCCGCACGGGAATGAGGGAGGATCCGGCATGGCGATTCAGCGGATGGACAACGTCGGCATCGTCGTCGAGGACATGGATGCCGCCATCGCGTTCTTCGTCGAACTCGGTATGGAGCTGGAGGGCAGGGCGGAGGTCGAGGGCCTCGTCGCCGACCGGTGCACCGGGCTGGACGGCGTCCGGTGCGACATCGCGATGGTCCGGACCCCGGACGGTCACAGCCGGATCGAACTGGCGAGGTACCGCAGCCCGGCGGCGACCCGCGACGAGCCGCGCAACCGGCCCCACAACATCCTGGGCACGCACCGCGTCATGTTCGCCGTCGACGACCTGGAGGACACCGTCGCCCGCCTACGCCCTCACGGCGCCGAACTCGTCGGAGAGATCGCCCGGTTCGAGGACAGCTATCTGCTCTGCTACGTCCGCGGCCCGGAGGGCATCATCGTCGGACTGGCCGAGCAACTGCGCTGAGAAGGCGGGGCCGAACCTCCGCGGAGCGCAACGCCAGTTGCTGTCCCGTAGATGATCGCCCATCCGGGCGAAGACGCGCTGGACGCGGGCTCGGTCCTGTGGCGTCCTCGGTGGCTCGTTGTCCTATCTCGTCCAGCACAGAACTCAGCTTTCGGCGGAGCGCGCTGGACAGCAACGACAGCAGATCTCCCTGTCGGAGGCCCGGCGCGCAGAACGGCTGGCGCTGCTGGAGCGGTTCATCGAGGTGGGGGCCGAGGCAGAACGCTCCGCGTTCAGCCGACCTACCGAGTGGGGCGACACCCACGACCGGTACCTGACGGCCCAGGACGTCATGAACAGGCTGTGGGTCGCGGAACGGCTCATCCGCGTCCAGTTCCCCGTGCCCGTGCATGACGCGGCACATCGCGACGTACCTCCGCACCAGCGCGGGCCACCACGTCGTGGAGCACAAGCGCTCCCTGGCCCCCGACGGCGACATGCCGGGAGCTTCGCCCCTCGCCGCGCATGCGCCCCGGGTGCGGCCGGCGGTCTCAGTCCCCGTCCTTGCTGATGGCGTACACCTTGCCCTCGTCGTCGCCCACATAGACCGTGCCGTCGGCCACGGCAGGCGCGGAGCCGGCCATGGCGGTGGTGGTCGCATTCCAGTTCGTGTCTCCCGTGGTCGCGTCCACCGCGTACACGTGGTCGCCGCTGACCACGTACACGACGCCCTCGGACACCACCGGACTGTAGGGGGTGCCGTAACCGACGGAGGTGCTCTCCCACGTGCGGCGGCCCGTCTTCGCGTCCAGGGCCATCAGTTCGCCCTCCCCGGAGGCGTAGACGGTGTCGCCGACCACCGCGGGGGCGGAACCCTGCCAGTCGCCGCTGGCGACGGACCACCTCTCCGTGCCGGTCGCCGCGTCGAGGGCGTAGAGCGTCTTGTCCCGGCTGCCGACGTAGAGCGTGTCACCCGACAGGACCGGTGCCGACTCGATCCAGTCGCGGGTCGGATACGTCCACTTCTCGTCGCCGGTGGCGGCGTCCAGGGCGTACACCTTGTAGTCGCCGCTGCCTACGTAGACCGTGCCGCCCGCCACCACGGGACGTGTCTCGACGGGGCCCTCGGTCCGGTGCGCCCATTTCCGGGCGCCGGTCCGTGCGTCCAGGGCGTACACCTGGGCGTCGCCGCTGCCGACGTACACCGTGCCGTCGGCCTCGACCGGTGTGGACTCGACCCCGGACGCGGTGGTGTAGGCCCACTTCTTGTCGCCGGTGGCGGCGTCCAAGGCGTACACCTTGCCGTCGCGGCTGCCGACGTAGACCGTGCCGCCCGACACGAACGGCGAGGCCTCGATCGCCTCGCCGGTGCGGTAGGCCCACTTGCGGGCGCCGGTGGCCGCGTTCAGGGCGTACACCTTGCGGTCGTTGCTGGTGACGTAGACGGTGTCGCCCGACACCACGGGCGCCGACTTGACGGCTCCGGTGGTGGCGAAGGTCCATCGGGTGCCGCCCGAAGGGGAGTCCTCGGAATCGGCGCCGCTGTACAAGCCGGTGAGGCCCGACGCGAGGGCCATCCCGCCGGCGGCGAGACCCGCGACCACGACCGCGGCGGCCAGACCACCCGCCAGCACCGGGGCCCAGGGTCGGGCGCGTCGCGCCCTCGGCCCGACGGTGACCGAGACGGACACCGGGTCCGTGAAGGGGGTGCCGCCGGGCGTCGGAGGTGAGGCCGGGGCCGTCTGCGTGGCCCATGTCGGAAGTCCGAACGTCACGGAGTCGGCTGCGGAGCGTCCCCGGGGCGCGGTGGCCCACGTCGGCGCGGTCGGGGTGGACGCGGCGACGGTGCGGACGGCCGTGGGAGCGTCGTCGCCCGCCGGGCCGCGCCCGGCCCCTCCGTTCGGCGCTCCGGGCGGTCCATCCGGCGCTCCACCCGGTCCCGGCCGGCGGGGTCGCGCGGGAGCGGCCGGCTGTGTCGTCGCGACCGGACCGGCGGGCACCGTCACGGCGTCCGGCCCGGAACGCGGGGAGGCGGGCAGGGCGGCACGCAGTCGGTCACGGACCTCGGCGGCCGTGGCGGGACGGTCATCGGGATCCTTCGCCAGCAGCTCCAGCACCAGCGCGTCCACCTCCGGTCCCGGCCCCGGACGCACCTGGCTGGGCGCCGACGGAACCTGCTGGAGGTGGGCCACCAGCAGTGCGGCGGTCTCCAGATCCCCGAACAGCCGCTCACCGGTGAGGAGTTCGTACAGCACGCAGCCCAGCGCGTAGAGGTCCGCCCGGCTGTCGCCCGCCCGCCCGGCCAGCCGCTCCGGCGGCATATAGGCCACGGTCCCCACCACCGCGCTGCTCGCCGTGGTCGTGGCCGCGTAGCGCGCGATGCCGAAGTCGAGGATCTTGAGCAGGCCGGCGTCGGTGAGCATCAGGTTCGCGGGCTTGAGGTCGCGGTGCACGATGCCCGCGGCATGGGCGGCGGCCAGGGCGTCCGCCGCCTGGGCGGTCCAGCCGAGCGCGTCGGCGACCGGCGGCGGGCCGTCCTTGCGGAGCACGGTCGACAGATCCCGGCCCGAGAGCATCTCCATGACCAGGAAGAGCGTGCCGTCCGTGTCCTCACCCAGATCGTGGACGGTGACGATGCCGGGGTGGTTGAGGCCACCGGCCGTCCGCGCCTCGCGGAAGAACAGCCGGGTCCCCTCGCCGCCCTCCAGGTGCGGCTGGAGGAGCTTGACCGCCACCCGCCGCTGTATACGGGTGTCATGCGCGACCCAGACCTCGCCCATTCCCCCGCGCCCGAGCAGCACCTCCAACTCGTAGCGACTCGCCAGCATTCGCCCCGTCATGACGCTCCCTCAACCCAACAACGCCGCTGGACCCCCCTATGCGGCACCCGGGCCACGCAGGACACGCGGGTGATCGTAGTGCCCCGCCCGCCCACTCACGGCACATGAAGAGGCGCTCGCGTCGTCGTCCTGGGAAACCGTGCGTCACAAAACTGGACACATGCAGGCATCGGCGCGGGCGGGCGCGAAAAGTCCGCCATGGCCGACCGTTCCTCAGCCCGATGACCGGCCCCTGCACGGGGGACCGCCCCGCCGCCCTGAACGGCCGTTCAGTGCAGCTGGTCGGTGGGCTTCGTCGTCCGGACGGGAGCGGCTGTGGCCGCCAGGCTGGCGAGGAGCCGGAGGCGTTCTTCGGAGGTGCTGCCGGGTTCGGCGGTGTAGAGGCTCAGGTCGTGCACGGCCCGCTGCGAGAGGGGCAGGGCCAGAGACTGGTAGGTCAGCTCCAGGAGGCCGACCTCGGGGTGCCGCAGTCGCTTGGTGCCCTCGTGGCGGATACGGACGTCGTGCGCGGCCCACATGGTGCGGAAGTCGGCGCTGAGCGTGGACAGTTCGCCGATCAGCTCGCGCAGGGCGCGGTCGTGCGGTTCACGCCCGGCCTCGGCACGCAGCAACGCGACCGTGGCGGTGGCGCCGGCGTCCCAGTCGACGAAGAAACCCCGTGAGCCGGGGTCGAGGAGGTGGTAGCGGGCGAAGTTGGGACGGCCGCCTTCGTCGGTCGTGGGGCTGTCGAACATCGGCGCGTGCAGGGCCCGGCCGAGCGCGTTGTGGGCGATGACGTCCAGGCGGCCGTTGCGTACGAAGGCGGCCGACATCGTGATGGAGTTCAGCAGCCACTGGATGCGGGGCGGCACCTCGGCGTCCCGGCGGCGGGACGGCTTGCGGCGCGCGGGCCGGGCGGCGCGGGCCAGGTCGAAGAGGTAGGTGCGCTCGTCCTCGTCCAGCCGCAGGGTCTGGGCGACCGCGGCCAGGACGTCTTCGGACACGCCGCTGATGTGGCCCTTCTCCAGGCGGGTGTACCACTCGGTGCTCACGCCGGCGAGCACGGCGACCTCCTCTCGCCGCAGTCCCGGCACCCGACGTCGGCCGCTGGTGGGCAGCCCGGCCTGCTCCGGAGTGATCTTCGCGCGGCGGCTGGCGAGAAAGTCCCGGATCTCCGCACGGTGATCGTGTTGGTCATCCATGCGTTCCACGGTAGCCACGGAGCTCCGGGAAGGGAGGTTGAGCTTGTACCCCCTATAGACGCGACCTTCTCCGCCCGCGCCGAAGCCGGTCTCCTGGGACACGCACCCCGATCACGACCCCACGGAGATGAACCTTGAGTACGCGAGGAGGAACCCTCCACGTCCCCGCCGAAGCACGTGCCGAGCAGCCGCGCCAGCCGGCGCCCGCCGTGGTCGGCACCGCCATCGCCGCCCTCACCCTGATCCCCACCACCGTCCTCGCCCTGCACCGCCACCGCCGAGCCGCGGCGGCGGGCTCGACGCACGTTGCGAGTGCGCCGGCCGGTCGTGCCGAACACGCTTGAGACCGGCCAGGGCGTGCACTCGCCCAGGAACCACCGACCAGCACCATCCGCACCACACCATCACCACACTGGAGAGCACCTCATGCGCGCGACCCTCATGTACGGCGCCGGCGACATCCGCGTGGAGAACGTCCCCGACCCGGTCGTCAAGCACCCGACCGACGCCCTGGTCCGGATCACCGCCTCCTGCGTCTGCGGCAGTGACCTGCACCCCTACGGATCGATGAAGCCCGAGGACGGTCCCGCCCGGATGGGGCACGAGTTCATCGGCATCGTCGAGGACACCGGATCGGACGTGACCACCGTCAAGCGCGGCGACCTGGTCGTCGCCCCGTTCGCGATCTCCGACAACACCTGCGCGTTCTGCCGCGAGGGCCTGCACACCTCCTGCGCGCACCCGCAGGCCAACTTCTGGGACGGCGAGGTGGAGGAAGGCGGTCAGGCCGAAGCGGTCCGCGTCCCGCTCGCCGACGGAACCCTGGTCAAGCTGCCCGTCGCGGCGGACTCCGCCCTCATCCCGTCCCTGCTGACCCTCTCGGACGTCTTCGGCACCGGCTACCACGCTGCCGTCGCGGGCGGTGTCGACAAGCGCACCCGGGTCACCGTGATCGGCGACGGCGCCGTCGGCCTGCTGGCGGTCCTCTCCGCCAAGCGGCTCGGCGCGGAACAGATCATCCTCATGGGCCGGCACCGGACCCGCACCGACCTCGGCCGCGAGCTCGGCGCCACCGACGTCGTCTCCGCCCGCGGCGAGGAAGGCATCGAAGCCGTCCGCGACCTGACCGGCGGACACGGCACGCACGTGGTCCTGGAAGCGGTCGGCCACATGCCCGCCTACGAGCAGGCACTCGGCGTCGTCCGCCCCGGCGGCGTGATCAGCCGCGTCGGCGTGCCCCAGTACGAGGAGGCACCCGTCGGCTTCGGCAGCCTCTTCCGCCACAACATCCGCCTGGCAGGCGGCCCCGCACCGGTCCGCGCCTACATCGAGGAACTGATGCCCGACATCCTCGACGGCAGCATCGAGCCGGGGAAGGTCTTCGACGCCACCACCGACCTCGACGGCGTCCCGGCCGGCTACCAGGACATGGCCGACCGCAAGAGCCTGAAGGTCCTCATCAAGCCCTGACCCGCTGACGCCCAGCTCGCTGTCCGCCGCGGTTGCGTCCGGCAGGTCCACGGCCCAGGCCACGACCTCCGGAGAGCGGCGGAGCCACACGCAGATGTGGCGTGCTGGGCGACGACTCCTGGGACTCGGGTTGGTCGGACAGGCTGCCCGGGTCCATCGGAGGCCGGGCCGGCGACCGGGGAACACCCGGGCGTGAACTTGAGGGCGATCACCGTCGTGGGATGGCGCCCTCGGTGGTCGTGCACAGGGCAGCCGGGGCGGGACGGCTCTCGGCGAGACGAGCGCGTGGCCGCAGGGGTCGCCGGCCGAGCACGCCGACGGCGCATGTCCGGAATCTGCAAGCGGTCAGGTCCGCCGGCGGAAAGACGGCGCCGGTCCTGTCGGGGTTCACTCCGTACAACCCGTGACGAGAGAGGCCCCCACATGCCCGACATGCCGACCGGCGAGTTCTGGACCCACCTCAAGCCGATCGAGAACTCCGTCCGCCCCGATGCCCTGCCCGAGGTCTACCTGTCCAAGGTGGCCACGGACGACGACCGTTACTACGTCCCGTTCACCGACACCGTCAGCTCCCGCCCGCTGTGGATCAACGTCAAGGACAACAGCTGGGCCGACATCCTGCGGGCCGAGGAAGCGGGCCTGGTCAACCGGCACTACCACCCGCACGAGGTGTTCGCGTACACGATCTCCGGCAAGTGGGGCTATCTGGAGCGCCCCTGGACGGCGACGGCCGGCGACTTCGTCTACGAGGCCCCGGGCGAGGGCCACACCCTGGTCGCGTACCACAGCGGTGAGCCGATGAAGGCGTTCTTCATCGTCAAGGGCCCGCTCATCTGGCTGGACGAGAACGGCGAGCCCGACGGCTTCTTCGATGTACACGACTACATCAAGATGTGCCGCGAGCACTACGAACGGGTCGGACTCGGCGCCGACCACGTCGACTCCCTGTTCCGCTGAGGAGGAGCCGTATGAAGGCGGCGGTCTGGTACGGGGCGAAGGACATACGCGTCGAAGACGTTCCCGCGAAACCCCCCGGGCCCGGCGAGGTGATGATCGAGGTCGCCTACTGCGGGATCTGCGGCAGTGACCTGCACGAGTACGCCGACGGGCCGCACGCCATCCCTGTGGGCAGCCCGCACCCGGAGTCCGGGGTGGCCGCTCCGCTCGTCCTGGGGCACGAGTTCTGCGGCACCGTCACCGAGGTCGGCAGCGGCGTCACCGATTTCGTCCCGGGGGACCGGGTGGCGGTCGAGCCGCACTACCGGTGCGGCAGTTGCCCACGCTGCCTCGCGGGGGAGTACAACATCTGCCGGCACTTCGGGTTCGCCGGGCTCATGGGGCACGGCGGTCTGGCGGAGCGCGCCACGGTACCCGCGTACATGCTGCACAGGCTGCCCGGGGCGGTCTCGCTGGAGCAGGCGGCGGTGTTCGAGCCGGCGGCTGTGGCCCTGCACGCGGTGCGGCGGGCGGGGATCCTCCCCGGCGAGAATGTCGCCGTCCTCGGCCTGGGCCCGATCGGGTTGCTCGTGACCCAACTCGCGGTCCGGTACGGCGCCGGGAGTGTCGTCGCCGCGGACCGGTCGGCGGGCCGCCGTGCCCTGGCGCTACGGCTGGGTGCCGCCGCGGCCGGTGCGGGCCTGGGGGACGTCGTGGACGGCGAGGGAGCGGACGTCGTGTTCGAGGCGGTCGGCTCGCAGAGCACGCTGCGCGCCTGCCTGGCCGCCACTCGACGCGGCGGCCGGGTGATGTTCCTCGGTCTGACCGGCACGGTCTCCCTGGACGCCTTCGCCCTGGTCAACAACGAACAGACGCTCATGACGAGTGTGGGCTACCGCGACGCCCATCCCGAACTGATCCGCCTGGTGGCCGAGGAGGGCGTGGACCTGGCGGGGATCGTCACGTCCACCATCGCTCTGGAGCACGTCGTGCGGGACGGGTTCGAGGCGCTGCCCGGCGGCGAGGAGCAGGTCAAAGTACTGGTACGACCCGGGGAGGGACCTCGGTGAGCGACGAGTCGGCGAGGCCTGGAGCGCCGGTGAGCGGTGAGTTCGTGGAACGACCGCCACGGCGCGGTGAGTTCGTCAAGCGGAGTGTGTCGGCGATCGGTGGGTTCGTGGGCCGCCGGGCCCTCGTTACCGGCGGCACCTCGGGGATCGGCGCGGGGACGGCTCTTGGCTGCTGACCGGGGGTGATCAGTGGAAGCGGCGGATGAAGACGTCGGACTTGCCGTTGGTGTCGTCGGGCACGATGTCGTCGGCGGTTGAGCTGAAGACCACGTCGCGTCCCCCGCTGCTGACCGAGTCGGTTCCGGCCGAGGCGGGCTGGTTCGCGACGATCTCGTCGGTGCCTGTCTCCAGGTCGCGCAGGCTGAGCGAGGGCTCGTTCGTGTCCTGGGGGGCGTACAGCAGGTAGCGGCCGGTGGGATCGATGGCCACGCCCCGTACGTTCGGCAGGAGCTGGACGGTGCCCGTGCCGGTGTCCTGGACGTAGGTGTCCGCGCCGGAGAGGTAGACGACCTTGCTGCCGTCCTTGCTGAGCTGGACCAGGGTCGCCGCTCTGGAGGGGCCCTCGATCGGGCCGGTGGAGGTGCCGTCGGTCCGGTCCCACACCAACACGTCCTCCGCCCGGCCGTCCTGGTAGGCGACAAAGCGGCCGTCGCCGCTGATGGACGGCCGGGAGGAGACGTTGTGGTCGAACTCGGCGACGGTCTGGGCGGTGTCGGTGTGCCAGTCCCGTACCTCGATGCGCTGTCGGGACGGCGGCCGGGTGAAGGTGGCGACCTGGGCGAGGAGATGGCCGTCCTCGCTCAGCGACGGCTGGCTGCAGCCGAGGCCCGGGCAGGTGATGCCGATCGTGCTGGCCGAACTCACCTGGGACAGGAAGGACTTCGTGTCCTTGAACAACTGCCCCCACAGGGCGACGTATTTCCCGTCACCGCTGATCACCGGTCGCTGGATCGGGCGGGTGAGAGTGACCATCATCGTGGTCCGACTCGTCTGCTGGTCGCGGACGAACACCCTTTCCCCGGTCGTCGGATTGGAGGGTGTGAAGTTCTGTGCCGACGACGAGAAGGCGATACGCCCGCCGTCGGTCGTGATCGTGGCGCCGGCGGAGTCGCCGTCACCCTGGGCGCCGTCGGTCGCGACACTGATCCGCTCCACTGCGGCTGCGCTGTCGCTCGCGGCGCGCGCCGCGGTCATGGTCCCGGCCGAAGTGGTTTCTGCGGGCAGCGCCGCCGTGACCGCGCAGACCACGACCGTGGCGCTCAAGACGGCCCGCACACCTCTGGTGGCGCTCCGGTTCGTGCTTCCCCTCATCGTCCCCCCAGGACAGGATGTGGTCCTTCTCCGGCTCCCCACCGGAGGACCACAAGCATGCAACCGCGACGGCACCGTGGGGTCAATGTGCCGCATGACTATTGAAAGGTGTAGTTCCGGACAGTTGAGGTGTCGGATCGTGCTCTGATGCCCCAGCCGGCGTGGTGCTCCAGCGAAGCCAGGAAGTCGCCACTCCTCAGCAGGCGCTGCCCGGCCGGCCTTACGGGGCTTGAGTGAGTGTCAGGTCCATCATGGCTGTTCGGAGGCAGTTTTGGTAGGACACACGGCACGTCCGTTCGACCTTGTGGCAGCCGGGACCGCGCGCCAGACTCGTCGTCATCCACTCTCCGGCCAACCTGCCGACAGCCTCTCTCGGTTGTCGGCGCTTTCGCTGTGCTGTCTCGCCGTGTGACGTGCACCGGCCGGGTGTGTGGGGGGACGAAGGGGGATCGATGGATCAGGACATGGTTGTGCAGGCGAGGGTCAGGCTGCTGAGTGCCAACCGGCGGGTGGTGCGTGGCGCCGAGGGACTGTGGATCTACCGCCTTCTGACGCAGGTCGAGCCGGAGGCGTACGGGTCGAAGCTGGCGTACGTCCTGGTGGAGGCGAGCACGTCGCCCCTGGTACGGGAGTTGCCGGAGCGGCGGCTGGCTCTGTTGGACGAGGCGGTGGAGGTGGCGAAGGCTCTGAGTATGGAAAACCCCTACCGGGCGAAGATGCTGGCGAGGGCTCTGACTGCCAGGCAGCGGGAACTGGAGGGCTCTCTCGCGGCCGGTGATCGGGCACATCGGGCGGATCCTCAGGAGGAGCCGCGAGAAGGCGCATGACCTGATGGGTCCGGGGTGCTGACTCCCCAGGGGGGAAGGGTGGAGGGCCCGGCTCCGCTGTCCGGAGGGAGCGGCTCCTGAGGTCCCGGATGTACGGCTCGGAGGTGGGGCTCCGACCACGGTCGGGCCCCACGCTCCCGATGCATGGCACCGGTGTACATGTCGTACGCACCTGTCTTCCACGGTGTCGGTGTCGGTGTCGCGGTCGGCGCCGGCGATCGGCGCCCCCGCGATCCGGGGGGCCGGGCGTCGGCGGGCAGGGAAACGGTCACCAGGATTTCCTGGCGGCGTGGGCCGGACTCGCCGGCGTACGCCCGCGCCGGGCCGGCCGGCAAGGCCCAGGCTGCTCCCTCCCGCAGCCCGCCGATGCGCCACCCCTGTCGCGCCGCCGCGAGCGCGGGTCCGGCTTCCGCGAAGAATGCCCCGGGGCTCATGGCCCCGGGGCATCGACGGGCGGGCGCGGTCCACCGTGAGGCCGCCGCGTCTCGGCCGCGGCTGGAATGCGCCGCTGGTGAGGGTCGCGCCGTTCCTCACACGAAGGCGCTCCGGCCGGTGATCGACTTGCCCACGATCAGGGTGTTCATCTCGCGGGTGCCCTCGAAGGAGTAGATCGCCTCGGCGTCGGCGAAGAACCGGAAGATGTCGTGGTCGAGGAGGATGCCGTTGCCGCCGAAGATCTCCCGGCTCCAGCCCACGACCTCGCGCATGCGTGAGGTGACGAACGCTTTGGCCAGGGAGGAGTGTTCGTCTCGGAAGATTCCGGCGTCCTGGAGGCTGGCGAGTTGGACCAGCATGGCCCAGGAGGCGGTCAGATTGCCGAGGCTCTTGACCAGGAGGTCCTGCACGAGCTGGAAGCCACCGATGGGACGGCCGAACTGTTCACGCTCCCGGGCGTAGTCCAGGGCCAGTTCGTAGGCGCCGGTCATGACGCCGAGCGCCTGCCAGGCCACCCCGGCACGGGTCGCCCGCAGGATCTCGGCGACGTCGCGGAAGGAGTTGGTGCGCTGCAGGCGGTCGGCCTCCGGGACACGGACGTCGGTCAGGGTGATCTCGGCGTTCTCGACGATGCGGAAGGCGACCTTGTGCTCGATCTTCTCCGGGGCGAAGCCGGGGGTGCCCTTCTCGACGACGAAGCCCTTGACGTGGTTGTCGTCGACGTCCCGCGCCCAGACGACGACGTAGTCGGCGAAGGTGGCGTTGCCGATCCACTTCTTGGCGCCGTTCAGGACCCAGGTGTCACCCTCGCGCCGGGCTGTGGTGCGCATGCCGCCTGCGACGTCGGAGCCGCCGAGGGGCTCGGTCATCGCGAAGGCACCGATCTTGTCCATCGCGGCCATCGCCGGCAGCCAGCGGTCGCGCTGCTCCTGGTCGCCGCCGGAGTGGATGGAGTACATGGCCAGGCCGTTGTGGACGCCGAAGAAGGTCGACACCGAGGCGTCGGTACGTGCCATCTCCAGGGCGAGCATGCCGGACAGGAGGTTGCTCGTGGCGGGCCCGTGCTCGCCGTAGCCCTCGTAGGGCAGTCCGGCCAGGCCGCTGTCGCGGAACAGGCCGATGAGCTGCGTGGGGAACTCGCCCTTGGCCCAGTTGTCGTTCACCAGCGGCTTGACCTGCTCGCGCATGAGGGCGCGGGCCTTGAGGAGGATCTTGCGCTCCTCGTCCGGGAGCAGCGACTCGAAGTGGTAGAAGTCGGCGGTCAGTTCGTCGGCGACGGGGCCGGGGTTCGTGGGCTGCGTGGTGGTGGTCATCTCAGTTCTCCTCCTTCGGGGTGGTCGTCCGGGTCGCGCCGTCCAGCGCGTCCAGGACCGCCAGTTGCTTGCGGTCGCGCGTCTCGGCGAGTTCCGAGTACGTGGAGGAGCCGTAAGCCTTTTCCACGGCTTCGATGAGCCGTTCCTGTTGGGCGGGGGTCTGCGCGGGGCGGCCGGGGCCGTCCGCCAGGGCTTGCATCGAGGCGCCGATGTGGGCGACGAGGTGCCGGTAGCCGCCGGGGCCTCCGCCGAGGTGGGAGCCGAGGAAGGGGCCGACCGTGGCCCAGCGCAGGCCGAGGGAGTCGGTCACGACCCGGTCGAGATCCTCGGGGGTGACCACGCCCTGCTCGACCAGGTGCACCGCCTCGCGGCTGAGCGCGTTCTGCAGGCGGTTGCCGACGAAGCCGGGGATCTCCTTGCGCTCCACGACCGGGGTCCGGCCTAGGGAGGTGTAGAAGTCCAGAGCGGCCTGTACGGCGTCCTCCCCGGTGCGTTCGCCGGGCACGACCTCGACCAGGGGGAGCAGGTGCGGCGGGTTGAAGGGGTGGCCGATCAGGACGCGGGCGGCGTCCTCGTCGGCCAGCTCACCCGTGAACGCCGTGGAGGGGATCGCGGACGAGGAGCTGAGCAACAGCGCGTGCGCGGGAGCTTCTCGGGCGATGCCGGCGAACAAGTCCTTCTTGAACTCGACGCGTTCGGGGCCGTTCTCCTGGACGACGTCCGTGTCCCGAACGGCCTCGGTCACATCCGCCGTCAGGTGCACCCGGTCGGCGAGGCCGCTCACGTCCAGTCCTCGGGCGGCCAGGTGCGGGGCGTACTGCTCCAGGGCGTCGGCGACGGCCTCGGCGAGGTCCTCGCGCGGGTCGCTCACCCGCACGGTCATGCCGTGCGCGGCGAACAGGGCCGTCCAGGACAGTCCGATGGTTCCGGCGCCGATGACGGCGGCCGTCCGGAAGACGGGGGTGCGGGTCATGAGACGACTCCCTTCAGGTAGTCGTGGACCGGCTCGACGCCGTTGAGCGTCAGGTCGGTGAGGATGTGGCCGGCGGAGACGATCTCCAGCACCGGCAGGTCCGCCAGCGGCGCGAGGACGTGCGCGAACAGCTGGAGCCGGGCGGGGCCGGTCCAGGCCCCCTTGACGGTGAGGTCGGTGATGCGGGTGCGGACGAGTTCCTGCACGCGCGGCAGGCCGTCGTAGCCGGGGACGGCCTTGAGCATGAACGTCGGCACGGAGATCTGCGCCTCGGCCTCGCGCGGGTCCAGCTCGTGGTGCTTGTAGCCCATGGTGGCGGTGGCGACCCGCAGCGAGCCGTGGTCGAGGGTGCCGACGAGCGCGCCGGAGTCGACGTACAGCGCCGGAGAGCCGATGACCTTCGGGTAGGCGGAGACTTCGCGGCCGGAGGCGGTCGCCGGGAAGTTGTCGAGGTACATGGCGTGCAGGTACTCGCCCTGCTCGCCCTCGAAGCTGACGGGGATCGCCTGGCCGGCTTCGGTGTAGGGGCCGTAGCCGCTGACGTCGCCCATCTTCATCACCTCGAACCGGACGAGCGGTTCGTCGATGCGGAGCGGTTCGGGGACGACGGCCCGCAGGGCGTCGGGGTCGGTGCGGTAGACGATGTTGAGGTACTCGCGGTCGGTGAACCGGGGGATCGTCGGCGCGTACGCCGGGCTGGTGAGCGGAGTGGTCAGGTGCTGTCGTACGTCCTCGGTCCGCACGCCCCTCACCGCCCCGTCCAGCGCGGCGGGCGGCGCTCGGCGAAGGCGGTCATGCCCTCGCGCACGTCGTCCGAGGCCATCAACGTCTTCATCTCCCCGCGCTGGAAAGCGAATGCCTCGGCGTCCGGGGCCCCGTCGGCGGCACGGACGACGCGCTTGACGGCGGCCAGCGCCAACGGGGCGTTCGTGGACAGCTGTTCGGCCAGTCGCAGGGCCTCGGCGACAGCCTGTCCTTGGGCGACGACCCGGTTGGCCAGGCCCAGCTGCCCCGCGCGGCGCCCGTCGACGGGCTCGCCGGTCAGGAGCAGTTCCATGGCCAGGTGGTGGGGGACGCGCTTGGGCAGCCGGATCACGCCGCCGCCCGCCGCGATCAGGCCGCGCTTTACCTCGGGCAGACCGAACCGGGCATCCTCGGCAGTGACGATCAGGTCGCAGGCCAGGGCGAGTTCGAAGCCGCCACCCATGGCGAAGCCCTCCACGGCGGCGATCAGGGGCTTGGCCGGCTCGGCCTCGGTCAGGCCGCCGAAGCCACGGCCTTCGATCTCGGGCGACTCGCCGCGCAGCGCGGTCTTGAGGTCCATGCCGGCGCTGAACGTGCCGCCCTCGCCGGTCAGGACGCCGGCTCGCAGCTCCGGGTCGGCCTCCAACTCGTCGAGAGCGGCGGTCAGTTCGGCGGCGACGGCCGCGTTGACGGCGTTTCGGGCCTCGGGGCGGTCGAGGGTGATGAGGAGGGTGGAGCCGATGCGTTCGGTGCGGACGACGGGGGTGACTGGGGTGGTCATGGGGGGTCTCCTGCGCTGGTCAGCGGTTGGTGGCGGCGAGTTCGGCGAGGACGTCCTCGGTGTCCTGGCCCACGACCGGGGCCAGGCGGCGGATCGAGCCGGGGGTGGCGGAGAACCGCACGGGGATGCCGATGGTGCGGACCGTGCCCTCGGTGGGGTGCTCGACGGTGTCGAGGAGGTGGCCGTCCTGCACGTACGGGTCCTCGTGCGCGCGGTCCAGCTCCAGCACCGGGGCCATGGGGATGCTGTGCTTGGCGCACACCTCGGCCCACTCCTCGGTGGTCAGCGCCGGGGCGCAGGCGTCGACCAGCGCGGCCAGGTCCTCGTGGTCGGCGCTGTCGACGACCTCCCCGCCCACGCGCGGGTCCTCGGCGAGGTCCGGTCGGCCGGCGGCGGTGAAGAAGTCCCGGTAGTTGCGCGGGTTGTACGGGATGACGCAGGCGAGGCCGTCCTTGGTGCGCACCGCCCTGTGACCCTTGAGCATCGACAGACGGAAGCCGGTCGGGCCCGTCTCGGGTACGTGGGTGTGGCCCGCGAGGTGCTCCACCATGTTGAACGCGATCATCGTGTCGGTCATCGGGATCTCGACGAGCTGCCCCTGGCCGGTCCTGTCGCGGTGCAGCAGGGCGGCGAGCACGCTGTAGGCGATGGTCAGCGAGGAGACCTTGTCGCCGATGATCGTCGGCAGGTAGACGGGTTCGCCCAGCGCCCGGTCGGCGATGTCGACCAGGCCGGACGCGGCCTGCACGCTCTCGTCGTAGGCGGCGTTGCCGGCCCGGTCCGAGTCGCCGCGGAAGCCCTGGGCGTGCGCGTAGACGAGGCCGGGATTGCGGGTTGCGATGTCGTCGTAGGACAGGCCGAGGCGGTGCAGTGCGCCGGGGCGCATGTTGGTGATCAGTACGTCCGCGGCGTCGATCAGCTTGAGGGCCCGCTCGCGGTCGGTGTCGTCCTTGAGGTTGAGGGAGACGCTGCGCTTGTTGCGGTTGACGTTGAGGTTCAGCGGGGTCATGCCCGGCGTGGTGCGGTAGTCGCCGACGCGGACCGTGTCGGCGGGCGACTCGATCTTGATCACGTCGGCGCCGAGGTCCCCGAGGATCTGGGCGGCGTAGGGACCCATCACCACGGTCGACAGGTCGATCACGCGGGTGCCCGCCAGGGGGCCGGTGACGGTGTCTGCGAGGTCCGTCATGGCTTATCCTCACTCCTTGCTTCGCGATGTCCATGTATCTGGAAACTAAGTTACATCGGGAAAGGGAGGAGATGAAGTTGAGGGAATGACCGAATGGCGAAAGGTGGTATGACCGCAGCGGTCGTACCACCTTTTTTGAAAAATTCGCGGTGTTTACGACTGGAGTGGTTCGGTGAACACCTCGTGGGCTGCTGTCACAACTTCCTGCAGGTCACCCCCCTCGCCTCGGTCCTTGCGCCAGAGCAGGCCGGTCTCCAGCCGAGGCTGGAAATCGGAGAACGGAAGGACGGTGACATTGTCCAGATGGAAATTCGTGACTGGACTCCTGTGGTCCAGCATGGCAATGGAGAAGGCCAGTCCGCTGGACACTATCTCGGAAATTCCGTCGAATGTGGTGCTGCTGATTTCGACGCGCTTTCTGATGCCGAGCTCGGACAGTTGCTGGTCCAGTGCGCGGAAGTACGCCGTGGTCACTCCCGCGGGGGAGACCACGTAGGAGAGATCGGCCAGCTCCGTCAGGGCGACGGACTCGCGCCCGGCGAACCGGTCCCTGGGGACGACCGCTCCGAGCCGTTCGGACATCACCGGCAGCAGCTCCAGCGCCGGGTCGCCGCCGGCCGGGAGGCGGGCCAGGGTCAGCGCGAGTCTGCCGTCGCAGACGGCGTCGACGAGACGGTCGTTGCCGCCCGGCCAGCGCTTGATCTCGAACCGCTCGCCGACCCGCTCGGCCAGGGCGTCCATCCGCTCGCGCAGATCCGGATGGATGCCACTGGGCACACCGACCAGCAGGGTGGTCCGTTGCGGCCGGGCCGTCTCGTCCAGCCGCCACCGGATGGAGTCGACCTGCTCCAGCACGCCCCGGGCGAGCGGCAGCAGCGCGCTGCCGGCCTGTGTGAGGGTCACATGGTGGGTGTCACGGTCGAAGAGGCGGTGGCCGAGTTCCTTTTCGAGATCCTTGATCCGTCTGCTCAGGGGGGAGGCCGCCATGTGCAGCTTGCGGGCCGCGGTGGAGAAGTTCAGTTCCTGGGCGACAGCGACGAAGTAACGCAGATGCAGGAGTTCCACGGTGACCACCGTAGAGGGCCGCCGGGCGGGAGTGATCAAGGGCCTTGCCCGGGCCGGTACGCGGCGCGGCCCGGCGTCGACCTGTTGACAGGACTGGGTGCGTGTTCGTGTGCGGGTCACGGTTGCTTTGTCCGGCTGCGGGGGAACGATGGTCGGGAGGTCGGGCTCGCACAGGGAGACTTCGGGGGGATCGGGTATGACCGACACCGGCGCGGTATACGGACTGCTGGGGGCTCTCGGGGGAGCCGGTATCGCCGGCCTCGCGGCCATCTACGGCCCCACACTTCTGCATCGGCGGCAGGCGGAGCAGAGGATGGGTGAAGAGCGGACTCGGCGAAGGGAAGCCGAGACCACGCGGCTGCTGAAAGTGCGCACCACGGGTCGGGCATGGATCGATGTGCTGGAGCGCACCGTGCAGGATCTGCAGGCTCCCCACCGCCCTGTGGACGTGGACCGATTCGATGAGGTCGTGGACCGAGTCGCCGCCGAAGCCACCGAGGCCGGACACGCTCTGGCTCACAGCGGTCTCTGGCTCCAATCGCAGGACACGCCTCCGCACGGTATTCCGTCGGTGTGGGCGACTCCCGGCGGGCCGGGACCGGGTGACGGGGACAGTTCTGCCTCCGCGGCCCTGTCCCAGCTGCTGGGTCGGCTCAGAGAGGCGACCCGCGAAGTCCGTTCCGAACTCCTGCGCAGCGCCGTCCAGCCAAGGGGCCCGTTACGGCACGAGGTTCTGGAGGCCCTGGAGCGGGTACGCGCCGCGCGGGCCCAGTTGAATGCCGTGCTGCTCGAAGAGATCGCCCACCTCGACGAAGGTCGCATGCGCCGCACATAGCAGGAGGAATGCCGCTCGCCTGCGTCGGCTCCTGGGGCCGTTGACGGTGAGGCACAGGAAGTGAAGCCGCTGACGGGGTATCGGGGAGGTGGCCGAGCGTCGTCGTCGAAGACTGTCCAGCACCTTGGTGGTCGAGGTCGGCCACGAAGACCCGCGGCTGATGACGGTCACTTGCGGCTCATGACGGTCAGTGGTGGCCGCGGCTGTCTCTCGGTCGGCCTCAGGCCTCAGGCCTCAGGCCTCAAAAACGGTCGTATCTACGGTTGGTGCAGGAGTTTCCGTTCGTGCCAGGTTCCTTGCTTCCCGCCGAGGTGAGCGGGGTCGGCCGGACCGGCGGAGGTGAACCCCGCTTTGGCCAGCACCCTCTGAGATGCGGCATTGTCGTGGCTGGCGGCCGCCCGCAAGGTGTGCAGCCCGTGTCGGGACGCCGCGAGCAGGCACAGCTCTCGGACCGTGGCGGTGGCCACGCCGCGGCCGGCCGCCTGCTGAGCGACCCGGTAGCCGAGCACCGCACTGTGGTTGCTGAAGTCGATCAGGTTGAACCTGCCCATCACCGAGCCGTCCTCGGCGAGGAGCACGTAGAAGGCGCAGACGCCGGCCTCCTGCTCTGCGAGCAGGGCGTGGAACCGGTCGGTGAACTGGTCGAAATAGTCGTCGCCGCGGTCGGAGATCGAGGCGGCGAAGTACGCGCGGTTCACGAGTTCGAAGGCCAGGACCGCCGGGGCGTGGGCGACGTGCAGCTGTTGCAACTCGGGCATGGCCCGACTCTATCCAGACGATGTGTCGGGGGCACTTGAGTTACCTCGGCGGTAGCTGTCCCTGTGCCTGGGGAGGCGGGGACAGAACCTGCCGGTGTGACGCGCCGCCGGAAGCTCGTGAAAACATGGCATGTATATAAGGAACATGAATCAGCTTTGCCCATATATCGGACTCATTTTGTTCTTGATCAGAGCACTTTCATCCCCGTACTCATTGACATCGCGGCGTCATATCACTGAACTTCATGCGTAACATCCGGCGCCTGAGGGCCCGGAGGGAGTCCGCGTCGACAGGCCTGCCGGCCGAACACCCTCCGGCTGTCACCCCAGTGCTGCACTCCGACACATCGGAGCCACCCCGAACCGGGAGTACGCCCATGTCATCAGGAAGACTGTCCCGTCGCGCGCTGCTCGGTGCCGCGGGTGGTGCTGTGGCCGGCACCGCGCTGCCCGTGCTCCCCGCGCTGTCGCCCCTGCTGACGCAGGCGGCCGCCGCGGACTCGCAGACCAATCTCAGCAACCTGGTGAACATGCGGTTCGGCATGTTCAACCACTTCAACCTGGGCACGTTCACCAACGAGGAGTGGGCCGCCCCGAATCAGAGCCCCGCTCTGTTCGCGCCCACAGCCGTGGACTGTGACCAGTGGGCGGCGGCCGCAGCAGCGGCGAAGATGAGCTACGGCATCCTGACGACGAAACACCATGACGGCTTCGCGTTGTGGCCGAGCGCCTACGGCACCCAGAACGTCGCGAACAGCTCCTACAAGAAGGACGTGGTGAAGGCGTACTGCGACGCCTTCCGGGCGAAAGGGCTGAAGGTCGGCCTCTATTACTCGATCTGGGACCGCACCTTCGGTGTCGAGGCGTGGGAGAGCCGACACGGGGTGTCCGGTCTTGAGACAACGGACGCCATCCAGCCCGGCGACATGCCGTTCATCCTGGGCCAGATCACCGAACTGCTCACCAACTACGGCGCCATCGACCTGTTCGTCACCGACGGCTACGCATGGCAGATGGGGCAACAGGCCCTCTCCTACCAGCGGATCCGGGAGCACGTGAAGTCGCTCCAGCCGGACATCGTCATGATCGACCACGGTGCGCTGTCGGTGCCGTTCCTCGGTGACGCGATCTATTTCGAGGAGCCGCTGGGCGTCTCCGCCCCGGCCGGAAACACCTACGCCGCCACGCAAGGGCAGACGATCAGCAACGGGTGGTTCTGGCATCCCTCCACGCCCACCGAGGGCCTGATGAGCAAGGACGCGATCCTGTCCCATCTGGCGGACCTGGAACCGAAGTACACCTCGTTCATCCTCAACTGCCCGCCCAACCGCAACGGCAAGCTGGACACCAACATCGTCAACCGGCTCGCCGAAGTCGGCGCGGCATGGAGCCCCGACACCTCCAGGCCGGCGCTGCCGACCCAGATGCTGCGTGCCGAGCACCCCGTGACACCCGTCAGCGCCTACGCGACCGGCTTCCGCACCGGCGAGGGACCGCTCAACGCCATAGACGGGCTGAGCGACAAGGGATACGAGACCTGCTGGTCGACATGGGGACTGTCCTCGGCCCTGCCGCACTCGATCACCATCGACCTGGGCGGGGTGTGGAGCAACGTCTCCACTCTGGAGTACCTGCCCAAGCAGTGGAACCGCAACGACGCCACCGACGGTGACATCACCTCGTACACCATCTCCACCAGCACCGACGGCACGAACTTCACCCAGGTCGCCACCGGCACCTGGGCCGGCAACCGTGCCACCAAGGTGGCCGAATGGCCCGCCCGGAACGTGGGCTTCGTGCGGATCCGGGCCACCGCGGCCACCGGCGGCTACGCCAACGTCGGCGGCGTCCATATCGGCGGCCGGACGGCCAAGCCGTCACTGGTGTCCACCACGCTGCCCGGCAATGCCACCGTCTACCGGCTGGTCAACCGCAACAGTGGCAAAGTCGCCGACGTGGAGGGCGGAGGCACCGCGAACGACACCCACCTCCTCCAGTGGCCATGGCTCAACGCGGCGAACCAGAAGTGGACCTTCGCCAACACCGGCGACGGCTACTACAAGATCAAGGGTGCGGGCAGCGGCAAGCTCATGGAGGTGGGCGCCCTCTCCCGCGACGACGGTGGCTACGTCGACATCTGGTCGGACGCCGGCGCCCCCCAGCAGCAATGGGCGGTCACGCCCACCGGTGACGGCTACTACTTCCTCATCAACCGCTACAGCGGGCTCTGCCTGGCCGTGGACGAGGGCAGCACCACCGACGGGGCGAAGATCGAGCAGCAGCCGTATGCGTCGCTGACGCGGCAGCAGTGGCAGATCGTCGCGGTCTGACGATCCTGACGGTCACGGCGACGGGCGTCGCCACCGCCCATCGCCTGCCGCCCGTCGCCACCGCCTGCCGCCTGTCGCCTGTCGCCGTATGTTCCCCTGTGGGGCCGCGAGTTCACCCGCTCGCCGCCGCAGGGTCCGTGCCTGCGTCGGCGTGGTGTCGTGGCGCCCTGCCGACGTGGGTGCGGCGACAGCTCCTTCCCCACGTCACCTCCAGCGCGCGATCGAAGCGGTCCGTCGGGTGCCGGATCGGGCTCAGAAGATCGTGTTGTCGTTGGCGCTTTTCTCGGGCACCTCTTGTATCACGTCCCAGTGTTCGACGATCTTTCCGTCGACAACGCGCCAGAAGTCCGCGACGGCCAGACCCCGGTCGCCAGGCTCGAGATGCAGGTTGCTGTGTGTCACCACGAGGTCGTCTTCGGCGATCGCCCGCTTGATGTCCAGCCGCAGCTCGGGGAACTGACCGCGCAGCCAGTGGACATAGCCGACGAAGGCGTCTGGGCCGTCCTGGGCCTCCGGGTTGTGCTGGCGGTAGGTCTCGCCGAGGTGGGCGGCGGCCTGCTCCGGTTGGAAGTCGTTGAACGCCTGCTCGTAGAACGCGACCACCAGTGCCTTGTTGTCTGTAGCGGACATGGGCTCTCCTGCCTCGGGCGGGTACGGGAAATCGGGCCGGCATGAGTCATCCACCGGCGTGGTGTCCGAGGGAGGCCGCACGCGACGACGACGTCCGCGATCGCCTCGATGCTGATGCTGAGGCCGGTGCTGAGGCCGGGGTCGGTGCGCCCTGGAACGGACGTGCATGTCTGACAAGACAGTATCTGACTCTTCAAGTAAGTGCTCGTCGGAACGACGTTCGTCGCGGAGTCTTGGTGGGGCCTTGGGATGTTTTTTCCACTGACGGCCTGCGACGGCGTCGGGAGGGGCGGGCGTCGGCCGTTGCTCGTCCGCCTTCTACCGGAAGCGGCAGTGCCCTGCATGCTCGTGGCCGGGCCCCGGCCGACGCGACGGCTGTGCGCTCGCCGGAACGCCGACGCATCGCCCGGCCATCCCGGGCCGTCCTGGCGCCCCGCGTCGGGCCGGGCCCGGAGGCCCGCGGTCGTCTTGCGATACCGCGAACAACACAACTGGGGCTGGTCAGTGGTGACAGGTGGCCCGGACGATGGTCCGGATGGCGAGCCCAGGGCAGGTCCCGGGCGTCGGCGGGGGTGGACACCCGGTCCCTGGGGTATCCGAAGGCGAGTGGTCGCGGTGGGTCGGCGGAGCCGATGCGCCCGCCGGCCCCCGTCGTGACCGAAGGCCCGGACGCTGCCGGCCGAGTCCGAGATTCCCATGCGCACCCGGAAGCCGTACGAGACGATCACTGCGTCGGCTGACCGCAGTCCCGTGGCGGGGAGCCGAGCTTCTGGACAGCGCCACACCGGGAGACCGCTCACCGAGAGCGCAGCCTGGGTGTTCCAGGAAGCGGAACGGGCAGGCGGCCGATAGATGTACGTCATGCCGGCCTAGGGCGGTCCTGGCAGAACGGCGTTGGCCTCATGGGTCTTGATGTCGGCTCGCTGGAAACTGAGTTGGTTGCCGTGGCGGGGCCGGGCAGGATCACCCACGTGGTTCTGAGATATCCCTGCGTCTGCTGCGGCCATCTGACGATGGATGAGCCGCCGGGCTCGTATCAGATCTGTCCGGTGTGCTTCTGGGAGGACGATGCTGTCCAGCTTCGCTGGCCGGGCTACCGGGGCGGCGCGAACCGGCCTTCGCTGGTGGAGGCTCAGAAGAACTACCACGCTTTCGGAGCTTGTGAGGAACGCGCCGTGGAGCACGTCCGCCCGCCCGAGGACCATGAGCCGATGGACTCGAGTTGGCGCCCCATCGATCCCGCGCGTGACCAGTTCGAGCCGAAAGACCTGCCGTCGGCCCCATGGCCCGACGACCGAACTGCCCTGTACTGGTGGCGCTATCGGAACACCGGGTTCTGGCGTTCTGCCGGCGGATGATGCCACCACCTGGTCCGGGATCGTCTCCCTCGCATGTGTCGTCAGCCTTCGCCGGTCGGCCCACGGGCGTTCTCCCACCGGATCAGCGTGCGGTAGCCGACCGAGCCCAGCCCCAGCAGCTTCGCGTGAGCAGGGTCCAGGGCCCCGAGTTCCGCCACCTTCGCGTGCCGGCGCTCGGTTCACCCGGGCCCGGGTGGAACGGGTCACCGGAGCGGAACCCGGTCGCCACTTCCCGCAGGTGGGCCATCCGCAGCTCGGTCAGCTCCAGCCGGGCCCGCTTTCAGGTCCTCGGATGCCTTGCGCTGGCGGCCCCGGTCGGCCCCCGCCGACGACGTCCGCGATGACGGCCGGCACTGCGGGTGGTTGGACAGGAACCGGAAGGTCATCCGCTCGCGGGTGCCGTCGTCCTTGACCAACCGAACCCGGCCCAGGTGCGGTTCGCGGCGCTCGACCGTCCACTCCGTCCCGTCCAGCACCAGCCCGGCGCCGGGGGAAAGGCCCAGCACCGCCGCCGCGGTCACCGGCTCGCCTCCCCGGCGGGCAGCACGAGCGAGCGGTCCTGGAGCGGGCTGGCCAGGTCGACTCCCAGCTGCCGGGACCACAGCAGGTGCAGCAGCCGTGCCCGGGCGACCGGCTCGCAGCCGGTTGCCGCCGCGAGCTCGCCGAACCTCCGCCCGCCCGCTGCTCGGCGAGCAGCACCGGCCGAAGCCCCAGTGGATCGGACCTCAGCCGGCGTCGCGACGCCATCGCGTCCAGCCCTGCGAAGGCGTGCTCGTGCCAGCGGGCGGCCACCGCGTAGCGCCAGCCGCAGGCGACGGCGACCTCGGCGGCCGCGGCGAACGACTCCCGGTCCGACTCCTTGATCAAGGGATCGGGGCGCACGTCGATCAGCCAGATGCCGCGCCGGGTCACCGCGCGGTAGTCAGGGGTGTACCGATCAGGACGCATCGTCCCCACCGACCCGCCACGAGACCGCCCACCGTCTCGTCCAGCCGTCGCCCAGATCAGGGACGGACCTGCCCGCATCGACGTCCGTCGACACGAAAAGGTCCTCCCAGCTGCACTGATGCGACCAGACGGACCCGGCGTGAGCAGCTTCGACTACCCTTCCCGACCCAGCACGTGTAGCGGACATGAGCCCATCGAAGCCCCACGGAAACCGCAGACTCCCGATCTTCTTTTCTGGTGACAGAAAGACTGCTGAATGAACGCCTGTGACAAGTCGGACGCCTGGTGTGTGACAACAAGGCTGCCTCGACCATCCCCATTCGCCAGCTCAGCCGGTGCCGTGACAACTTCTGAGCTTCAGCTCATGAATGGGTCACCATCGTGCGCGCAGCACACCGTCGCTGTCGGGTAGAACGGCTTGGAGCAGTGGACTGCGTTCGTCGGCGTAGAAGGACAGGGCCCGGGCCGCTCGCGCGTCGGCTACCAGGGCAGCGAGCTCCTGGTACTGGGTCTCATCGACGGTCACGTCTCTGATCGTTCCGTCCTCCGTCTCCCAGACAAACTCGATGTGCCATTCGGACGGCAGTGCGGTCAGGACCGCGCCGACGTCGGGTTGCAGGTCGGGCCAGACGGTCAGCAGGGCGCGCGGGCCGAGACCGGCGCGCACCGTGTCGAGGTTTTCCGTGGTGAGACGGTGCCAGCGTGTGGCGTTGACGATATGGGTTTCCTCCAGGAGCAGGCCCTGTCGCGTCGCCAGCTCGGTGCACACCGACGCCCAGAAGCCTTCGTCGGCGGCTTCTGTCACCTCTGGTTCCGCGGCGTAGGGGGAAGCCACCAGCGGTTCCGCGAAGAGGCCGAGTTCCCGCGTACGGACCACGGCGTCCGTGCAGGGTCGGTCGCTGCCCACGTACACGTACCGGTCCCATCCGACGTGCACGGCAAAAACGTCTCCCACCTCCAGTCGACACCAGGCGCCCTGCTCACGGAGCATGACGCGGATCAGCTCCAGGGCCACTGCCAAGGAGACCTCGGCTCCGTCGTGGTAACCGGTGAGGTCAGCCGGGAAGAGACCGCTAAGACCGTGTCCCTCGACCGCCGGCTGGGCACCGAAGTGGACGAGCCCGGTGACGGAGGGCTCACGGATCTCCAGCCGGTCGATGCCCGCAGCTTCCGCGAACGCGGAGATTGCCTCCAGGTACGCGGCCTCGACTGGCCCGTGGTCACTGATCGCCTCCTCCGCGCCCCGGTAGCTGCCGTGCTCGTCACGGTCGGCGGGGTCGTACTTCGTGATCCGGTGAACGAAGGCAGGCGGCACGCTACTCCTAGACAAGGTGGAAGGTAGCGCCAGCGTAGGTCCCGAGCCGAACTCGCAGTTCCCAGTTCCGCACAACCCGACAGATCTTTCTGGTGACAGAAAGACTGCCGAATGAGCGCCTGTGACAAGTCGGATGCCTCGCGTGTGACAGCAAGGCTGCCTCGGTCGTCCCCATTCACCAGCTCAGCCGGTCCCGCTGGTGACAACTCCAGAGCTTGGGCTCATGTGCGCCGTGCTTCGGCCAGAACCTCCCGTCATTCAGGAGCTATTGCTCGGCGCAGAAGTGCAGCTCCTGAGCGAGCAGCTTCAACGTGTCGCGCAGGAACCGCATTTCGTCCTCACGCGCACCTGAAGCGCGCTGCACACATGTGTCCTGCCTCACTATCGAGGCCGCTGGGCAACCCTTCCGACGCTGCGATCTTCTCCTTGGGATGAAGATCCTGAAAAGGCGGCATCGATTACCCATACTCCTTACCCTGGCCGTGGTGGCGGCCGTGACATTGACCGTCATCCTGGTCATCCAGGCGAACAAGCTGGAGACACTTTCCCCGCGCGAGGAACGTAATCAGGCCGCGTCCGGACCAGGCGCGTTGCCGGGACAGGTGGACTGCCGGAAAGCAAAGTGCATCGCGCTCACCTTCGACGGCAATCCGGGCGAACCCACCGACCGACTGCTGGACCTCCTGAAGGAGCACGAGGCGCCGTCTACATTCTTTCTCGAAGGACGACGCATCCACACGTTCCCGCATGTGGTGCGGCGGATCGCCAAGGAGGGCCACGAGATCGGGAACCACACCTGGACGCACGCAGTGCTGACCGATGTCTCCGATACGCAGATCCGCGACGAATTGCGCCGCACAACACGGGCCATCTCCAGCATCACCGGCAGCGAGCCGACGCTGATGCGCCCGCCCCAGGGCCGCACCGACGACCGCGTCTCCAGGATTTCGAAGGACATGGGGATGGCGCAGGTGCTGTGGACCGTGACCGCGAAGGACTACGAGACGGACGACACCGCGCTGATCACCAAGCGCGTACTCGCAGGCGCCGACCGCGACGGAATCATCCTGCTCCACCCGCTGCACAAGGGCACCATGCCGGCGATGCCTTCCGTCCTGAAGGCGCTCAGCGACCAGGGCTACACCTTCGTGACCGTCTCCCAACTGCTCGCCCCGGCCGAGGCCGAGCCCGGCAAGATCTACAAGTGACGGACTGACTCTCGCAGCAGCCACTCCCGGAGCATGCACGCAGCCGCACTGCCGCGACCGCAGCAGTGCGGCTGCGGCTCAGACTGGGCGAGGGGCTGCGCGCGCAACAGATGGTCTTGCCGTTGGTCGTGTGCCGGATGTCCCATCCCTGGGTGAGCTGGGCGACGAGCAACAGGCCCCGGCCGCCCTCGTCGAAGGCGCGGGGCCCGGCGCAGGTGCGGAGCCGGGGTGTCGGCGTCCCGGAGGGCGTCGGTGACCAGCTCGCCGGCGACCAGCTCGGTGACGAAGGCCATGTCCTCCAGCCCTCAGGCCTCCACCTGGTAGACGGCGAATTGCCTGGCGTGCGGCACCTGCGCGGTGTCCGGCTCGATGTCCCAGTGGCGACGTGCTGGGGGTGCAGCGCGTGGGTGCGAGCGAGCAGCAGAGCGGCGTCGTCTGTGCGGCTCGCGCAAAGCATCGCGTCCATCGCTGTGTCGCACACGGCCTCCAGCGAGGTGACCGAGTGGGTGACCATCTGTTGCGGTTGGGCGACCCCCTCGTCGATGTCCCGGTCGCGGCTTGTCACCAGCCCGTCGGTGTACAGGGCGAGCAGGCCGCCCTTGGGCAGCTGGAACTCGGTGGCCTCGAAGGGCAGCCCACCGATGCCGAGCGGCGGTCCCAGCTGTGCGGCAACCGGGACCCGGGTGCCGTCCGGGAAGATGATCAGCGGCAGGGGGTGACCGGCGCTCGCAGGCGCGAAGCGCCTGGAGACAGGGTCGTAGACGGTGCACAGGCAGGTGGCCCCGGTCTCGCCGGTCGGCTGGAAGCGGCCGGTGGGCTGATGGTCGCCGGCGAGGTGGAGGACCAGGTCGTCCAGGTGGGTCAACAGCTCGTCCGGCGACATGTCGACGTCTGCGAGAGTGCGTACGGCCCGTGCGCAGTCGGCCCATGCCGGCCCAGACGGGCCGTCGACGACGACCAGGAGACCGGGAAGTCCGGGGCCGACGGGTAGCGCAGCACTCCCTCGGCGCGTCACGCGGAGGGTGACCGCGCATCCGCGACCCTGAGGTGGCAAAGTCGGCGTGGCTGTGCGGTGGCGCTCGACAGCCGCTTCTCGGCAGAAATTGAGGTGCTGGGACCCGGAGCACTTCCCTACCCTCGTCCCCATGCGCCACAAATCCTCCCTGCTGAACGTCATTGATGTGGAAGCCACTTGCTGGGACGGACAGCCGCCGCCCGGCTCCGTGAACGAGATCATCGAGATCGGTCTCACGGTCGTGGACGTGTCGGCCGGGCGTCGCGTGTCCCGGCACCGTGTCCTGGTCCGCCCTGTCCGGTCGACGGTGAGCGACTTCTGCACGGAACTGACAGGACTCACGCCAGCCGAGGTGGAACGCGGCGTTACCTTCGCCGAGGCATGCCGGATCCTCGTCGAGGAGTACGAGGCGGGGGAGCGCCCCTGGGCTAGCTGGGGCGAGTACGACCGGCGGCAATTCGCCCGGCAGAGTCAGGCCGACGGGGTGGCGTACCCGTTCGGCTATCCGACGGAGCGCACCCACACCAATGCCAAGGCCGTGTTCACCGCGGCGTACGGGTTGCGCAGGAAACCCGGCATGGCCCAGGCCCTAAGGATCGCCGGACTGCCGCTCGAGGGACGCCATCACCGCGGCGAGGACGACGCGTGGAACATCGCCGCACTCGTCCTGGACCTGCGGGACCGGGGGGCATGGCCGGTCAGGGCCACAGCCGCATAGCCTCGTATCGGTTGTCCGGCTGCGCGACCGTGACCGGCCCTGGGGGGCGGGATCACCGTTGCCCCCGTACGGCTCGCACTCCCGCCCGCCCACCCCCGGCTGACGCCGAGCGGCGGCCGCGGTACGGGCGGGATCCTTCGCCTGCTACGCCCTGACCGTTGTCTGATCGAGCACCGACGGCAGCCCACTCGAGGTTCTCGCCGAAGAGATGCTCGAAGCCGACCTGGCCCGTGCGCACGGTGTGCCCGAGTGCGGCGAACGGATCGTAGAACGGGCGGCCGTACATCAACGCCGGCGCCCGCATCGACCCCGGGGCGCCGGCCCGCAGCAGCGCGCCCACCTCCGTGAGCCGGAAGCCGTCGCGGCCTTCCGTCACCGCGCCCGGCATCGCCAGATAGCGCAGCAGCGTCGCCGGGTTTCGCGGCATGGCACCGACCTCCCCCGCCAGTTCCTCGACGCCTACCCCGCGCAGGGCGGGCTCTGCGCCGATCCGTCCGTGCGCACCCGCCGCTCGGCTGCGGGGCATGGGGTGAACCGTCTGCCATGCCCGCATGCGCTGTGAGAGGCTCGGGTGCCGAGGGAGGTACCAGCGTCCTGGTGCGTTGGCGGGACAGTCGATCAATAGGCGAAGGACACCACGAAACATGGCTGAGGTTCTGCTCTACCATCACGTCCAGGGCTTGACCGACGGGGTGCGGGCGTTCGCCGACGACCTGCGACAGGCCGGCCATACCGTACACACTCCGGATCTGTTCGAGGGCCGCACCTTCGGGAGCCTTGAGGAGGGCATGGGGTTCGTGCGGGAGACCGGGTTCGGCACTCTCAGGGAACGTGGTGCGGCAGCCGCCGAGGACCTCGGCCTGGAACTGGTGTACGCCGGCTTCTCGTTCGGCGTGACGATCGCCCAGAGGCTCGCACAGACGCGGCCCGGCGCACGTGGAGCACTACTGATGCACTCCTGCATGCCCGTCACCGAGTACGGGGGGTCCTGGCCCGACAGTGTGCCGGTGCAGATCCACGGCAAGGAGGGCGACGAGTTCTTCGAGGAAGACCTGCCCGCGGCGCGCGAGTTGGCCAAGTCCGCATCGGCTGCCGAGCTGTTCGTGTACCCCGGCGAACAGCACCTGTTCACCGACGCCTCTCTCGATGCCTTCGACGTGGAGGCATCCAGGCTGCTGCTCGAGCGCGTGCGGGCGTTCCTCGCCTCTGTCTGATCCTCGCCGCCAACCGGTGGGCGGTCTCGCGCCGGACCTGCGTGGACCGCCTCGGCAGCGTGCGTGGGCAGCCTGGGCAACGGGCGGCCCTGGCCGGTCACATGCGTACGAGTATCTTGCCGAAGCCAGGCCCGCGCATCGTGGCGAAAATGGCACGAGATGCAGTCGCGAGGCCTTCGGCGAAGGTCTGAGCAGAACACACTGGACTGCGTCGACAGCAACCGCTCCGGCGATGAATTCCACGGTTACCACCGAATCGCAGACTTTGATCACGGCGGCCAACGGCGGCTGATCGTCCCGGTGGACGCAACCGAACCAGTGGACGCAGAAAATTTTTGTCATATGAATCCGCCCGTACGAATTTTCTGTTCCGTCATTTCCCCGGCATTTGCATGCCGAAGTCAGATGCGGAGCAACATCCGTGCATGGAGAATTCTGGAAACGACGGAACAGCGTCGGCAGAGGCGATCTTGGCTGGCACTGAGGTCGTCTTCACGGCGGATTTCACGTCTACCCGTCAATGGGTGGCAGGCCGTTCGTGGGCATATCCGAACGGCGGACCGATCAACCCCGGAGACAACAAGCTGGATCACCTGACGGCGGACCCGGCCTACAGCCGTTCGGGTACCTTCCGTGCCACCCGCCGCAAGGACGGCCGGTGGACCGCCGGCCTGCTCACCACGGAGGGGAGCGAGGAGGGCTTCACCGTCCGCGCGGGGGATGTGCTGGAGGCGCGGGTCAGGTTGCCGCACGAGCTAGGCGCATGGCCGGCCATCTGGACTTGGCGGGACGGCGACCAGGAGATCGATGTCTTCGAGTACCACCCCGACAACGCCGACCTCCTGGAGCTGACCAACCATGTTCGCGGCGGCAACCTCTACTACCGCGACCCCGCCATCGGCCCGGGCGCATGGGTCGATCTTCGCGTCGAGTTCGGTCCGAGGTCCGTGATCTGGTGGGTGAACGGCAGTCGGGTGTTCGCCGACCGGCGAGGCGTGGGACGCTCCTGGCACGCCTACCTCATCGTCAATCTGTCGGTGTGCGCAGGCCGTTACCACCCCCCACCGGCTCCTCATGTCAAGGAGATGTCGTACAAGGTCCAGCACCTCTTGGTGCGGCGGCCGGTCGCACTCCTGGAGGCGGTGCCCGACGATTCCGGGGAGGTGTCAGACAATGACGCACCGTGATCATCTGGGGCGACGGTGAATTCCGTAGGTGCCAGTCGTGATTCGGGTTGTGCAATGCCGGGTCACTCTCACCGGAACAAGGGAAAGGGTGCTTTCGGCAGGCGACAAGGCAGAATTCTCGCAGCCCACTGAACTGGACTTGTCCATTCTTGTGTCGCCGTTCACGGTGGGCTTCTTCGCGTATCCGCTCTGTATCCGCTCTGATCGGTCAACGGCGCACCTGATAGAGCAGGTGAAGCACCCGGTTACCCTGAATCACCACGTCAGGATCCTCCAACAGATGCTGCGCGTGGACCGACCCGAAGTAGCGCTTGCCGGACCCGAACACCACGGGTACGACGTCCATGCGCACCTCGTCGACTAGGCCCGCAGCCAGCACCTGGCCACCGACGTCGCCGGCGGCGACCTCCACCGTGCGGTCGCCCGCAAGCTCTTGTGCCTTCGCCATGGCTGCCTCGACGCCGTCGACGAAGTGAAACGGCGCCTCGGGGTCCCAGCCTTCGGGTTCCGGCCGGTGCGTCACGACGACCACGTGGTCGATCCCGCCCGGAGGCTTCCCGTCCCAGCCGTTCGTCAGGTCGAAGACGTGCCGGCCGACGACGGTCACCCCGATCTGGTCCCAGTACGGCCGGGTGTGATCGAAGGACGCCTGCGACACCTTCAGCTCGCCGCTCCCGTCCAACGGGACGTCACCGCTGGACAACCAGTCGAACAGCGGTCCGGGCTGGTCATTCTCGTCCGCGACGAAACCGTCCACCGACACCGAGCTGTACATGACCACCTTGCCCACGGAGCTCTCCTCTGCTTGGGGTGTCCCCAAACTAACGCGTCGTGAGCTGCCGCTCCTGGACGAAATCCAACGAGCCGGCAGGGGCCTGCTGTCCAGCACATGGCCGGGATGTTCGCGCAGGAACCGCCGCCGGACTTCGACGTACCGGGTCGGCGTGAGCCGGGTGAACGCACCGAAGTCACCAGCCGGACACGCACCTCGGCCGCAGAAGATCGGCAGGAACGGCGCCAGCCCCCACCGCGTGAGTGCACGCAGACGGACCGGGGCTCGGTGGGGGAGCCGGACTCCAACCCTCGGCTCTGGACGATGCGCCCGATGTGCCTATGGTGTCGCGGAGGGGCCGCCCTTGGGCCTGAGGCGGGCTGGGAGCGGTGAGCCCCCAGCCCGACTGCCTTGGCGGTCCACAGGAATGCGGTGGCGGCGGTCGCCGGTGTCGATTCGTTCGGATCCTCGCTTGGCTCCGGTCGCCAGACACATCCGATGGCCGGTGCTTTGTCGGACGCGCGGACAAGGCGGCATGGGCACGGTCTCAATGCCTCGGTGGCCAAATCGGTCGCGTACCCGGGCCCTGCCAACGGATCTCACCGCAACGAAGGCGGCGCCGCCGGTACGGCCGAAGGATCTGAACCCGGACGGGAATCAGGCCGCGACGAGCTCCTGCTCGCGGTCCGGCGCCTGGACCTTCGGCTTCTTGTTCGGCAGGGAGAGCCGGAAGACCTTGTGCCACGCGGAGAACACCTGCTTGGGCAGCGGCCCGCTGACGTACTCCAGCTCGTACTTGTCGAACAACGCGCGCACCTTCACCGCGACCTCGGCGTACCGGTTGCTCGGCAGGTCCGGGAACAGGTGGTGCTCGATCTGGTGCGACAGGTTGCCGGTCATGAAGTGCATGGCCTTGCTGCCGCTGATGTTCGCCGAGCCCATCATCTGGCGCAGGTACCACTGGCCGCGCGTCTCGCCCTTGATCGACCGGCGTTCGAAGACCTGTACGCCCTCGGGGAAGTGCCCGCACATGATCACGGAGTGGGTCCAGATGTTGCGGACGAGGTTCGCGGTGAACGTGGCGGCAAGCGTGGTGAGGAACGACGGGCCCGACAGCAGCGGGTGGATCACGTAGTCCTTGAGCACCTGCTTGCGGATCTTGCGGCCCACGGCCCTGGCCCGTGCGCGGAACTCCGGGTTGTTGCGGCGGCGCTTGTGCAGGTTCTTGCCGAGCTCCAGGTCGTACGCGGCGATGCCGTACTCGAAGAAGCAGGCGTTGATGAAGTTCCACAGCGGCTGGCCGAGGTGGAACGGATGCCACTTCTGGTCCTCGTCGACGCGCATGATGCCGTAGCCGAGGTCGTTGTCCTTGCCGATCACGTTGGTGTACGTGTGGTGCAGCTCGTTGTGCGAGTGCTTCCACTGCTCGGCCGGCGAGACGTGATCCCACTCCCAGGTGGTGGAGTGGATCTTCGGGTCCCGCATCCAGTCCCACTGGCCGTGCAGGATGTTGTGGCCGATCTCCATGTTGTCCATGATCTTCGCCACGGACAGACCGGCGGTGCCGATCAGCCATGCGGGCGGGAAGATCGAGAACAGCAGGACACCCCGGCTGACCAGTTCGAGCTTGCGCTGCGCCGAGATGACCTTGCGGATGTAGGCGGCGTCCTTCTCCCCGCGGTCGGCGATCACCTCGTCGCGGATCGCGTCCAGTTCGCGGCCGAGCTCCTCGATCTGCTCCGCGGTCAGGTGGGCGGTGGGGTCGATGGCGGTCAAGGTGCTCCTACCGTTCGATGTCGCAGGGGCCCGCCGCGGCGGACACACAGGTCTGGATGAGGACGCCCGGCTCGGCCTCGGTGATCTCGCCGGTGCGCAGGTCGCGGACGGCGCCCGCCTTGAGCGGCGTGACACAGCCGAAGCAGATGCCCATGCGGCACCCGGACGGCATGAGCACGCCGGCTTCTTCGCCGACGTCCAGCAACGGCGTGGCGCCGTCCGCGTCGACGGTCTTGCCGGTGGAGCTGAACGTGACCTCGCCACCGTCGCCGGCGGCGACGACGGTAGGGCGGAAGCGTTCGGTGTGCAGGCGCTCCGGGACGCCGTGCTCGGCCCAGTGCTTCTCGGCTGCGTCGAGCAGGCCCGCGGGCCCGCAGGCCCAGGTCTCGCGCTCGGCCCAGTCGGGCACGAGTTCGTCGAGTCGGGTGATGTCGAGCATGCCGTCCGTGTCGGTGTGCAGCTCGATGAGACGCAGCTTCTTCTCCGCGACCAGGTCATGCAGATCGTCGCGGAAGATCACATCTTGCGGCTGTGGCGCGGAGTGGACCATGACGACGTCGCCCAACTCGGTGTCGCGCAGCATGCCCATCACGGGCGTGATGCCGCTGCCGGCCGTCAGATAGAGCACCTTGGCGGGCTTGGCCTGCGGCAGCACGAAGTCACCGGTGGCCTGGTCGAGCTGGATCAGCGTGCCCGGCTTCGCCCTGCGGACCAGGTAATTGCTGACCTTGCCGTCCGGGATCGCTTTCACGGTGATCGTGACACGGCCGTCCCGGCGGCCTGTCGGCGAGGTGACCGAGTAGGCACGCCACAGGCGCACCCCGTCGACGTCGACCCCGATCCGTACGTACTGACCGGCCGTGTGCCCGCGCCAGCCTCGTCCCGGTCTGATCACGATGGTCGCGGCGTCATCCGTCTCGGGGTGCACGGCCTCGATGCGCCCCCGCAGGTCGGCACCCGCGCGTAGCGGGCTGACCAGGTCGAGGTAGTCCGAAGGCAGCAGCGGCGTCGTGACCATCTCCAGCATTTTCCACGCCCTGCTGCGGAGGGCTGTACTCGTCATGACTCCAGCTTGCTGCGCCTCAGGGCGTAAAGTCCTGACCGTAGGACGTGAATCTGGTCGGCAGAATTGTTCGCAGGGAACAAAAGATGAGCCAGCAAAAAATGAGCCATGCAATCCGAAGGGCCACCGAACCGGCCCTGGATGAGACGACGGTCACCGCGCTTCGGGCCGCGCTGAGAACCACCGCCGACGAGGTTGTCCAGGCGATCATCGACGAGGTCCCTCCCTACGCCAACGCCCTGTCGGGCCGTATGGGCGGCACGATCCGCCGGGCCGTCCGCACCGCCCTGGGCCACTACCTGGACGTGGCGAGCGGGAACGCCACGGGCGGCGACGCCGGTGACGCGGCTTACGAGCTGGGCCGCGGCGAGGTGCGCGACGGCCGCTCGATGGACGCCCTGCTCAGCGCCTACCGTGTCGGTGCCCGCGTGGCCTGGCGATGCCTGGCCGCCGGTGCCGTACCCGCAGGTCTGCCCGCCGCCGAGGTCGCCAAGTTCGCCGAGCTGACCTTCGCCTACATCGATGAACTCTCCGCCGCGAGCGCCGCGGGCCATGCCGACGAGCTGGCTGCCCGGGGCCGGGTTCATGAGCGCCACCTGGAGCAACTGGTCCGCGACCTCCTCACCGGCGCGAGCCCGGACGTGCTGCTGGTCTCTGTTCAACGGGCCGGGTGGCAGCCTCCGGTTTCGCTGACCGCGGTCCTGCTGCCCGCCGCCCAGGCCCGGCCTGCCTACCGCGCGCTCGACCCGAGCACCCTCGTCCTGGACGATCTGCCGGACGACTTGGGCGTACTGCTCGTCCCCGATGCCGACCGATCGCATCTCCTGAGGCAGCTGGCCGACCGCACCGCCGTGGTCGGCCCGGCCCGGCCATGGACCCGTGCGTCCGCCTCGTACGAACGAGCGGTACGCGCGCGCTCCCTCTCCTCCGACATCCGCGACACCGAGGACCACCTGCCCGAGCTGGTGCTGAGCGCCGACATGGAGGCGTTCGGGGACCTGCGTGCCCGAGCCCTCGCACCGTTGCGGACCCTGCCCGACGCGACCGCGCGACGGCTGGAGGAGACGTTGCGGGCGTGGCTGCTGCACCAGGGCAGGCGGGACGAGGTGGCGGCGGCGTTGTTCGTCCATCCCCAGACCGTCCGGTACCGGATGTCGCAACTGCGGGAGCTCTTTCCGGATCTGGGGTCGCCGCACCGGGTACTTGAACTGACGCTGGCGGTCGGTCTTCGGGGCAGCTGACGCGTTCCTTCGACCGTCCATGACAGTGTCCACGACCGCGTCCGCGAGTGGTCCACGACCGTGTCCGCGAGTGGTCCACGACCGTGTCCGCGAGTGGTCCAGGGCTCGTGTCTCCTCCTCGGTGTGATCCGCTCGCTCGTGCGCCCCGGGGGAGATCGGTATCACCGGCTCGGACTGGGCTAGGTGCGTGTCCCGTTCTGTCCGGCCTCCGCGCTGTTGAACACCATCGGAGCGGAGGTCGGGGTTGTCGGTGAGTCGGCTGGGCAGACATCACCGCCGGTCGGTCACACCCCCAGCCGGCCGGCACACGGCATCCGCGGGTCAGCCGCCGAGAAGACAACCCCCTGCACACCCCGTCGTCCGCCCGAGGGCGCGGCGGGACAGCGGCTGTCAGCCACCAGCACGTGCGCTGCGCATCAACTTGGTCGGCGCCATCCCGGCCCTCCCCGCTCGACCCCACCGCCGTAAGAGCCCCCACGGTCCGGTGAGCGGCAACTCCCTCCACCTGGCGGGGCGTCGTCCGCCGGTCGGCAGGGCCGTCGCAGCCCTCTGCCGGGTATTCCATGATCGGTACGGTCTCCAGGCTGGACGGCATGACAGATCACCCGACTTCCCCTCTGCCCACGGCCGGCGCGCCGTCACCGGCATCCGAGCACACCATGCCCCCGACAGGCGCGCCCGGCGTAGGACGGCTGGTCGGGTTGGACCTTGCCCGCGGCCTGGCCGTCTTCGGTATGTACGCGGTCCATGTGGGCCCCGCTCCGGGCCAGGGCGTTGTCATCGATTCCCTCATGGAGCTGGCGCAAGGCCGTTCCTCCGCCCTGTTCGCCGTCCTGGCCGGCTTCGCGGTCGCCCTCATCACCGGGCGCCGCACACCGAAGACCGGCCCGGCCGGCCGGCAGGCGGTCGCCAAGGTGATCATTCGGGCCGTGATCCTGCTGGCTCTCGGCACCGCCCTGACCATGACCGGCACCCCGGTCGTCCCGATCCTCGCCTTCTACGGACTGTTCTTCCTGCTCGTGCTGCCGCTGTACAGGCTGGGCGCCAAGCCGCTGGCGCTGATCGCCGTGGCGTGGGCCCTGACCGGCCCGCAGCTGCTGTACCTGCTGAAGCCGGTGGTCGGCGACCGCTCCTTCCCCACCGTCGGCGAGGCGGACGGCCTCGTCTCGCTGTTCTTCACCGGCGGCTACCCGGCCCTGACCTGGGTGCCGTTCGTCATCGCCGGAATGGCCGTCGCCCGCCTCGACCTGGCCGACACGGCGGTCCGGACACGCCTGGCCCTCTCCGGTTTCGCGCTCGCCGTGGCCGGCTACGGCGGCTCCTGGCTGGCGCTGCGTCTCGTACCGGGGGCAGCCGCAGCCGTCCGGCAGGCCGAGGAGGGGTCGGCCCTGGTCTCCACGCCGTCCATGTCCTCGATGGCGTCGCCATCGCCCGGCAGCGATGGCATCTTCGGCGACAGCCCCGCCGGGATGCTGGCCGCCTCCCCGCACAGCGAGGCCACCTTGTCCATCGTGGGCAACACCGGTGTGGCGATCCTGGTGATCGTCGCGTGCCTGGCCGCCATGGACGCCTGGCCCCGGCTGCGTCGACTGGCAGGGCCCGTCATCGCGGTCGGCTCGATGTCGCTGACCGCGTATGTCTCCCACATCGTCGCCATCTGGCTCCTGGACACCGGGGGAGCGACCGTCCAGCCTCTCTACGTCCTGCTCGGCTTCATCGCGTCCATGACGGTCTTCGCCACCCTCTGGGCCCGCTTCTTCCAGCGAGGGCCGCTGGAATGGCTGGTGGGAAGGGCGACGGGGATCGCCGGGCGTGTTCACTGAGGCGCAGGTCATCGGGGCTTGTCGTGCGGCGCCGGGGCCACCGGGAAAGGAACGGACCGGCGACAGCTGAGCGGCTCCGACTCGCGCTCGCTCTCTGTGGCATGCGCAGACGTCACGGGTGCTGATCCGCCGAGGGTCGCCTTGCCCACGCCTGGCCCTTGAAGAGACCGCAACCCCGTCCGTGGATTTGAGTCCCCACCGGTCCCGATTGCGCGGGTCTGTGGCCGTGGAGACTCTGCACCGGGGCGCGGCGCCGTCCGTAGGTGCGGCCGAGGTGGCGTTCGAGGTCGAGTTGGCCTTTGAAGGTCTCGTTGATCTCAACAACTACCGCCATGAAGGGCCGAACGCCCCACGTCCGTAGTCCTCGGCTGGGTCGCACCGCCAGTGCGAGCCTCAGCGGCCTGCCGGTGCCAAGAAGTTCGACAGCGGAGTGGTGGACACATGTTCCCTCACCATGCCGTAGAGCGCGGATATGCTCCCGGCCTCGGCGGCCTGCCCATGCAGCAGGACAGGCTCTTGCGCGAGGACGAGTCGGAGAGGCCCCCGTTGAGTGGCAATCTGCTCGCTCTCTACGGCGCTGTGAAGAACATCGGGAAGCGCAGGCCCAGCCACGGTTTGCGGCCCCAGACGACGACTTTGGCGCGGGCCATGACGGTGGGGGTGGTCCAGCGGCCCAGGGCGAGGAGGAGGAAGGCGACGGGGTCGATGGCGATCGTGCAATCGGGGCGCCTGGGCGGGGTGTCGGTGACCGTGGGCATGCCGTCCGCGAAGGTGACGGCGAAGCGGTCCCGGCCGATCCGCAACACGTAGCACGCCTCATGGCCGGCCGCTGCGGAGTTCACTACACGGGGCATGGCCAGTCGTATGAAGGGCAGCGTGAAGGCGACCACTTCCCGGTTGACCATGTGCGGCCCGCGCAACGCGACCGCGATGTCGTAGCCGTGCCCGAGCAGATGCGTGAGCAGATACGAGCCCAGGGTGGCCCTGTCCATCGGCCCCATGGGTGTCAGCATCGCCTCCCGCGAACCGCAGTCGGCAGCGGCCGCGACGAAGGCCCGGGCCCTGTCCGCGATCTCCGCGCCGAGGATCGCCGGATCCCGCTCCGGGAAGACGGCCAGAGCCGCACGGTTGGCCGCCGCGAGACCGCTCGGCGTCCCATCGCCGTAGGGATGGTGCTCGCCCGCCCCGATGTCCGCCATCAGCTTCCCCGCCAGCGCGAGGTGCGCCGCAGCCTCGCCCACCGTCCACTCCGCGCCCGGCAACGGCGTTCGCGGGTCGGCCCCCGCCTCCAGCAGCACCGCGATCCGGTCGGCGGTAGTGACAATGGCATCCTCGGGTGTCATGAGCACGATCCTTTACGCACTCGGACGTCCTGTCCAGAGTCCTGTCGGTCCCGCTCCCCGCCCAAACCTGAGGAACCACTACCGGTAGCTCGTCAAATCCGGTGGTGGCGTGGGTTGGTGGTTGGCCGGGCTGGTCGTAGGTCGGTGGTGCTGGAAGTCAACCGCCTTGCTGGGGGCTGATGATGACCGCTCGCCGTCCGTGTGTACGCACGGCAAGAGGAGCCCACCCTCGCTGATCCCTGTCGTTCACACGAGGGGTGGGTAGACCGGTGGCCAGGGGTAGCCCAGTTGCTCGGCATCATGCGAACCTCCCCAGACCTCGGCGGTGACACAGGGATCGCCTGCGGCCAACTGCGCTTCAAGGCGCTCGGCCTGGTCCGATGGAGCGTCCCCGGAGACCGGGAGAGTCATCCCGAACTGGATCCAGGGCCGATCGGCATCGGCTCGGTCACGGGGATGCAGAAGAACGACGTGGATCTGATCGGGTTCCCTACGGTGCGCCCAGACGCCTTCCAACTCGCACTCCCACCGGAGCAGCCAGTCCCCGCGTTCCCTCAGCCGCGCCTCAAGCAGCCGGGCAACCGTTCCCGCCGGCCATTCCCAACTGCGATCCTCCTCAGCTCGCCGGACCTCAGCCTCGTACTGCCCCGCGGTGAAGCGAAGCTCCCGCAGGTCGACGTCCGGATTGGCCAGATCACGCCAGCCCGTCCAGAAGACATGATCCCCGTCACGCCTGACCGTCACGTACAGAGCACCACAGCACTCCTCCACACCGCACCCGGACCAAGCGAGACGAGCCTCGTGGGGCGTCGCGGTGGCATGCAACGGCCCGTCCTGGCCCAAGAGATACCGGGGTCCTACTCCCAGATATCGGGAGCCTCCGACGCCGCCAGGAAGCACGTCGGCCAGAAGATCTCGGCCATTGACGATCGGGCGGACCTCCACGCCGCCCTCGTCGGGCGATGGGCACATGATGCTCAGGCTGAGACGGCCCGACTGCGTGGTCATCGCCCCATGGTCGTGGAACCAGTTGTTGCTGTCACGTGCATTCTTGTGGCTCTGCTTGGGGCGGCGTGTTGGTGGGCCGGGTAAGTCGTGGAGTCGACGTCGGCCTTCCACGTTCCGTATTCCGCAGGCAGATCCCTCCTTGGAGCACCGGTCCGCGCCCGTCGGCGGACAACGTCGATCAGCTTCCGCCGCCAAGACCCGCGGCCGCCGCACCCCTTCTACCGGCAACAGCGAGTACAGCGCCGACGGCCGCTTGTCATAAGAGGGCCCCTGGCCCAGACCCGGCCCAGCGGCCACTGCCCTGCCGTCGCTGTACGCGAGCGCGGCGCGGGGCCCCACTGCCTACCGGCGGGCTCTTCCGCGGATTCCCACACACCCTCCGGCGCGTACGCGCCAGCCGATCCCGACCCTTTGCCGATGTCCGGGACTACCGGGGCAGGGAAACGCCGACCGGCTGCTGCCGAAGAGATTCTGTCAGCCCATGGGGGGCAGCCCGGGTTCCGGCAGTACCTCCAGGGAGTTCAGGGTGAAGGCCAGCAGATGGTAGTGGCCCACCAGCATGGGTAGTTCGATCAACTCGTGCTCCGTCAGGTGCCGGGTCAGCCCTGCCCACGTCGACTGACCGATCCGGGCGCCGGAGCGCAACTCGTCCGTGGCCCGCAGCAGCAACGACTGCCGTTCCGTCCAACCCGGCGCGTCGGGACCCACAGCCACCCGAGCCATGTCTTCCGATGACAACCCTGCCTTCGCCGCGATTCTCACGTGCTGGCCCCACTCGTAGGGCGACTCGCAATTGCGCGCCACCCGAAGAATGACCAACTCGCGGTCGGCGAAGGGTAGCTCACCCGCAAGCAGCAACTGGCTGCTGAAGGGAAGCCAGGCGGCGAACAACTTCGGATGACGGGCGAGCGTCGTAAACACGTGTGCCTCACCGAGCGAAGACACGCCGAGGCCCAGTGATGCGATGTCGGCGGACAACGTCTCCCGTACGGATTCATCCCATTCATCCGCGGGCTGCGGCGGAATGCGAGGCGCGGCGGGCGGCATCGGCGGCTCTGACACGTGGGCCACGCTATGCCAAAGGCAGTCCGGCGGAAACGCCGACGACAAGCCACGTCTCTGGAGCACTTCGAGCCACGCGTCACCGGCAGCGGACGACGGCGGCCGGGATGACGGACAGCGGACACCAGGGCGCGGAGGAGCACGAAGCCGAGGATCAAGCATTCCGCCTGGCTGTGGTCCGTGCAGAACGGCCCGGTGCCGATGGCCAGTGGGACCGCCCACCGCACGGGGCAGGTACCCGGAGTGAAACGGATTGCACGACTCCCACCTGGACTGGTGGTCCGGCTGTTCTCGCCTCGTGCCCCTCGTCGATCCAGGTCCGACGCTCTCGTCATCGCTCACCCCCGCCGGCGCGTCGACGAAGTCGGTGCCGATCGCGTAGCCACGACGCTCCATACCGAACGCTTCTCCCGGCCCGTCGACAAGCTCGGCTCAGCCTCCTCGGCCGTGCGAACAGACGCTGACGGGGGTGCAAGGCGGCGCGACCAAGTTCGTCGAAGAGGGCCCGGGCAGTCACAGCCGCCTCCACCCCCTTTCCCGCGCTCGAAGTTGCGCGGGGACGACTCCCTCGGTTGCCCTCCACCGCGGCGAGGTGGCGGCTGCGCATCCACGAGGGCGGCGCGTTCTCCGCGATGGACCCTGTGGTCGTCAGCTTGTACCGACTGGGGTCTGCCTTTCCTTGTACGACTCCTTGTACGACGTACGACCTCACCCGGCCGGGGACGGTATCCCAGGTACTGCATGTATCTGCAGGTCAGGCAGGGTGGGATGGTTCCACCCTGTCGGTTCGGCCGTGGGTGGTTGCGCGCGGCTGTTGCGACCGTCGATGCTGTTGGTGTCGCACCGAGCAGGTCCGGGCTGACCAGCCGGCCTCGCCGCGGCATCCACGTACACACTCCAATCCACGGGGGAACACCCATGTCCATGCGCATCCGCATGAGCGCTCTGACCGCCCTGACCGTCGCCGCTGTCGCGGCGGGCACGGTCCTGACCGCACCAGCCGCGGGCGCCGCACCGAAGGCGGCCGCGCCCAAGTTCCTGTCGGCGTCCCAGCTGCCGCCGCACCCGACGTCATCCTGGACCGCCGGGCCGGTCACCGAGGGGTTCCCGGAGGAGCTCGGCTCGTGTGTGAGCACGGAGGGCGTGCTCGACTACGACTACCGCCACCGCACCTTCCGGACCGATGTGGACGCCGGCGCCGTGCAACTGACCGTCGTGACGGGCACGGCCGCCCAGGCCAAGGACTTGGCGAAGCACTACGACGACCTGATCCGCACCTGCGCCGACCGTCTCGAGGAGTCCTCGCCCGACATCGACGCCGAGGGCCGGGACTACGGCACGCTGCAGGTCGAGGAGGGCGCCCACGTCCGTGGCCTCAACACCGAGACGTCCTGGGGCGCCAACGACGTCACCCTGCTGTCGGTCGGACGGGACGACAGGACCGTCACCGTCGTTCAATGGGGACAGATGGGCGACTTCGTGAACGCGCCGGTGACCGCTTTCAAGAAGACCACGACCACGGCCGTCAACAAGCTGTACTGACCGGACCACCGGGAAAGGGGGCCGGCCGCCATCTTCGCCACGGGGGTCGGAAGGACGGCCCCCGTTCCGGTCATGCACCGGGGCGGGGAGAGCCGTCCCTGGCCCCGGTTCCCCCTGGCCTGAGCGGGCCGCGGCTCTGCGACACCACAAAGTCGATCCGCCACCAGGCAGTCACCGCCGGCGCCCTTGCCGCCCTGGCGGGCGGCACGCTCGCCGCGACCGCACCGGCCTCGGCCGCCACCGCCGGTGCCTACAACGGAGCGTGCGACAAGGGGTACGAGGTCTTCACATCGACTCCGATCGAGTCCTCGCAGACCACCGTGGCAGCCACCACATACGTGGCCTACAGCTCCGGGGACAAGCAGTGGTGCGCCGTGACCGTACGCAACAGGCCCGGCGCCCGCGTGTTCATGGAGGTCACCCTGGACACCTGGCCGACCAGCAGCACCACGGCGAGGGATGCGGGCTCCTACACGACCTACGCCGGCCCGGTGTACAAGGACCTCCCCAAGCCCGGGCTGTGCATGACCTGGAGCGGCTCGATCGACATCTACTACAACTCGGACAGTGGCCTGTGCCCCTGACCTCACGGTCGCGGCCGTGACGGAGTTCCTGGCGGGCCGCGACGACTCGGTCGGCGTCGGCCCGGCCGACGTGCTCGACTTCCGGCGATGAGCGCAGTGGCCTGGCCCGTACGCCGTCACCGAAGGCACTGTCCGTCCTGGAGGAGGACCTGCCCGAGCAAGGCCGGGCGATGTTGCGTGACGTGATGGACATCGCCGGCCGTGCCCGACAGCAGCCGGGCGGGCGGGGCGATGGCCATCGTCCGGGCGTGCCGCCGTATGCGGACGGGTCCTCAGCGCCTCGTCTCGTACCTGGTCAGGATCACGCCGCCGGGAAGCGTCCGCGTCTCCACCAGGTTCAGGTTCACCCAACTGTCCAGCGCGGTGAAGAACGGTGTGCCGCCGCCCGCCAGGACCGGTGCGGTGGCCAGCACGTACTCGTCGATCAGCCCGGCCCGCATGGCCGCCCCGGCGAGCGTCGCGCCGCCGATGTCCATCGGCCCGCCGTCCTCGGCCTTGAGCCGGGTGATCTCGGCGACCGCGTCGCCGGGGACCAGGCGGGCGTTCCAGTCGACCTTGTCGATGGTCGAGGAGAACACCACCTTCGACATGTCCCGCCAGCGACGCGCGAACTCGATCTCCGCCGGGTTGGCGTCGGGCTGCTGGTCGCCGGTCGGCCAGTAGGAGCTCATCGTCTGCCACAGCTTTCGCCCGTACAGCGTGACGTCGGTCGCCTGCAACTGGTCGGACCAGAACTGGAACAGCTCATCGCTCGGCACGCTCCAGCCGATGTCGTCGCCGGGCGCGGCGATGTAGCCGTCCAGGGTCACGTTCATGCCGTAGATCAGTTTCCGCATGGCGCCAGCCTTCCGTAAGTCGGTCTCACACGCACAGACCGGCGCGGCGCGGGAAACTCATCGGTGCGCGACCGGCTCGCATGGAGTCGCGTGCGCCGTCTGTCAGGGGGCAGGAGGCAGGGCGTAGGGGGCCGGGGATGGGGTGTCGCGGATTTCATGTGAATTCCCGCTCACCTGAGTAGCGGGCGAGGACGCACCTCATGATGCTGGGCCCTGACCGGATACGGCTTCACCCTGATCACCGCCGACGACTCAGCCGCCGTCCGTGGCCCGCGGCGGCTGGACCTGCTGGAGCTCCTGGGCTGCGCCGCGATCGCCCTCGACACGGTCGATGACCTCGACGGGCGGCACCACGAGTACCTGCAACTGCTCGGTGTCGTGGTCTACTTGGCCCGTCCCGACTTCGTCCTGTTCGGCGCGGCGAGAGCGACAGCACGGACGACGTACCCAGGCACCTGGCGCGGGCATCAGCGGAACTCGGCGCCCCGCGCTCGCTTGCCGAACTCGGCCTTGATGACGAAGCGGACTTCGACGAGGTCATCGCGCAGGCCTTGGCCCACCCCTACGCCAACCCTCGCCCGGTCACCGCGGAAGCCCTCCGCTCGCGCCGACTTCTCGCACTGCTCGGCAGGCGGGGCCTCCTCGCCCCGTGACCGATGTCAGTGGCGCATGGAAGCATGCCTTCGTCCGAGACAGCCGTATCAGGAGCCATGCATGGGAACGTGGGGAACCGGCCCGTTCGACAACGACCGCGCCGCAGACTTCGTCGACGAGCTGGAGGGACTCACCCGCCAGCAGGTCATTGACGTGCTGGAGCGGGCATTACGGCGAGTCATCGACGCGGGAGCCCGCGTCGATGGCGGAGACGGGGCCGAAGCCGTTGTCGCCGGCGCTCTCGTCGCCGGCACCCTTCCGGACAGCCCCATCGGGATCAACCCCGATGTCGGCCCCAGCGAACCGCTGCCCGAACTGCCGGCCTCCCTGAGCGCGTCGGCGAGACTCGCCTTGGACCGGGTGCTCCAGGACGGATCAGAAATGGCAACCGGCTGGGCGGACAGCGCCGACGCGGACCAGTGGCGCAAGGAAGTGCGACGGATCCTCGAAGCACTCGACACACGCACTGCCTGACTGGGCCGCGGTGGCGGTAGTTCCGCCGGCCGTACGTATCGCGGCGGCTCCGAACGCTGTGCTGGCCCCGCGCGGTGCACTTCAGCCGCATGGCCGAGTCGCCACCGAGCCCGGCAGAAGGTCTGGGACGGCAGTGAGACCCAGCTGTGGCAGATCACCCACCGCGGCCAGGACCAGTACTCGATCGCCCCCAACACCAATCTGCGCGCCGACAGCTGGGGAGGCGGCCCCACGGACCGCGGCTCTCGCCCGGCTGGACCTCGCCTACCTGCACCTGGTCGAGGGCTGTGAGATCACGACCATCGAAGGGGTCGACCACCCGTTGCGCACCAGGCGGCGAGGGCGCATCATCCGGCTCGACGTTCATCAGGGTGAGCCGGGGGTTCCCGGCCGCCCGGCCGCAGCGCCCGGGCACGACCCGCACCGTCGGCGGGTCGGCCCTTTCGGCACGGTGTTCGGCAGGCTTTCGCACCGTCGTCGTGCGCGGCCGGCTGCCGTGGCGGCCCGGCTCAGATCGCCGTGATGCGGGCGTTGACCCGGCGCATCCAGTCCTGGTCGGTGTTCCACATGGGGTGGTGCGGGGCCGCGTTCGAGGTCAGGACGACGCCCCGGAAGCCCGCGGCGATGCAGCGGTCGACGACGTACTCGGCGATGTCCTTGCCGACGGCGTCCTCCTCGAAGCGTGTCAGCAGCGGGGTGTATCCGACGACGCCCTCACCGAGCACGGCGGGAATGCCGCGCAGGCGGGCGAAGTCGGCGACCGAGTCGACCCACGAGGCCAGCGTGTCGCGCATGGCCTGCCGGTGCGCCGGATAGTTCTCGTAGAGCCACAGGTCCCAGCGGTCGGGGTCGACCCAGTCGTGTGCGTAGAACAGTTCGCGTGGGATTCCGGTGGCGGCCAGTCGCCAGGGCTCGTCCGGCTGGTAGTCGGCGAAGGCGGGTGCGTCGGGGCGCAGCATGGCGGCCAGTTCGGGGGTGGGCCAGGTCGCCGTCTCGGGGGCCGCTTCGGTGCCGTGGCCGAGTCCGACCGCCTCGTACAGCGCGCCGAGCACGCCGTAGACGTAGAAGTGGAAGTGCGCGATCTGCGCCCCCTCCGGCAGGTCGTCGATCTCGCTCGGCCAGGGTTCGCCCAGTGAGTAGGTGACGGGGATGCCGGGGTGTCGGGCCTGCAGCAGCTTCACGGCACGGTCGAGAGGGCCGCGCAGATAGGCGTAGTGGGTGGCACCGTCGCGTGGCACGAGGGAGCAGTTGTCGACCTCGTTGTGCACTTCGACGTAGGCGACCTGGTCGGCCAGTCCGCGCTCGGTGAGGAAGTCGAGGAGTCCGGCGAGTGCTTCGGCCACCGCCTCGGCCCGGTCCGGGCCGGGGACCTCGGCCAGGGCGCGGTGCCAGGCGTCGGTGTCGGCGAAGCTGGGGGACTGCTGGTACTCCCAGGAGGACACGATCACCTTGCAGTCGTGGCGGGCGGCCGCTTCGAACAGCTCGACGAGCCGTCGGCGTCCGTCCAGCGGATAGCCGCCGCGCACGTCGTACCAGCGGGTGCGCTGTCCGAACTCCTCGCCCAGGCCGCGGACCTCGATCGACTCCGGATCGGGAACACGTCCGGAGAACAGCAGGAAGGGCATGGCGCAGACGCGCACGGTGTTGAAGCCCCGGTCCACCGCCTCGGCGAAGGCGCGGTCGAGATCGGCGAACGGCTCGCCGGGGCCCGCCTGTGTGTACCAGCTGAAGTCCCACAGGGTGATGGCCAGTGCTTGCTGCTGTGTGGTCATGAGGGCACGGTAGCTCAATTCATTAATTATGAATAATGCTTGACAGGGGTGGTGGGACTGCCCAGGCTCATGTGCCATGACCGAATCCATCCACCCGTCCCGGCGCACCGTCGTCACCGGACTCGGCGCCGCCGCCGTCGTCGCCCTGCCGGCCTGGCCGCAGACGGCGCGAGCGGCGGACGGCACGGCCTCGGCGGCCGCGAACGGCCCGGTGCTCGACACCCACCCCGCCACGGAGCCCTCCGGCACGCATGTGCGCGAGGTCGGCGGCACCAACGTCGTCTTCCAGTACGGCACGGTGCTTCCGGCCTTCGACGGCTGGCGCACCCACGAACCCACGCGCGACTACCTGTCCCTGGACAGACGCTGGCGATTCCGGTTCGACCCCGCTGGCCAGGGCCTCGGCGAAGGCTGGCACTCCCCGCGCCACGACGACCGGACCTGGGGCCGCATCGGCGTTCCGGCGGCCTGGGATCTGCTGGACACCCCCGACTTCGGCTCGGAGACCGCCCCCTTCGGCAGGGGCACGGCGTTCGCCGACGGCTACGCCTGGTACCGCACCACCATCGACGTGCCCGCGTCCTGGCGGGCCCGGCACGTACGCCTCGCCTTCCTGGCCGCCGGATACAGCGCCGAGGTGTGGCTCGACGGCACGCACCTGGGCAAGCACGAAGGCGCCAACTCGCCGTTCGCGCTTCCGGTCGCGGGGGCGCTCCGGCCGGGGACCCGCCAGACGATCGCCGTGCGGGTCTTCCGCCGGGCCAGTTATACCGACTACACGGCCTCGACGGCGCAGCCGGTCACCGACGACCACGAGCTGCCGTACAAGCCCGTCGACTACTGGCCCTACGCGGGACTGACCCGGTCCGTCTGGATCGAGGCGGTCCCGAAGGTCACCATCGCCAAACTGCTCGTGTCCGCCGCGCGCGGGCGCCTTGAGGCACACGCGGTCGTCGAGAACCACGGCGCCACCGGCTTCGACGGCCGGCTCACCCTGGATCCCGGCCGGGGGAGCGGCGGCCGACCCGTCGTGGTCGCGGCACGGATAGCGGCCCGGTCGGCCGGCGTCGTGCGCGTCTCGGTCCCGATCCCCCACGCCCCACGCTGGAGCCCGGCTTCGCCGCACACACTCACCGCCCGCGCCACCCTGAACACCGGCAGAGCTTCGGGGCCACGAGTGGACACACTGTCCACCGTGTACGGCGTACGCGAACTGAGCATCGCGGACGCCCAGTTGCGCCTGAACGGCAAGCCGCTGTTCCTCAAGGGCCTCAACTGGCACGAGGAGACGGCTGCCCATGGCAGGGCCATGACGCCGCCCGAGTACGACCGGGAACTGGGACACATCACGGCACTGGGCGCCAACTTCATCCGTAACTGCGTCTACAACCGCCACCCGTACGTCTACGACTGGGCGGACGAGCACGGCGTGCTGGTGATGGACGACATCGACACGATGTGGCTCAACACCCCCCAGGAGAAACTCCAGACCGAGCGTTACGGCCTCGCCCGCGCCCTTGCCCTGACCATGGCGTGGAACCAGCACAACCACCCTTCGGTGATCCTGTGGGGCCTGCAGAACGAGTCGGAGATCGACACCGGCGGCGCTCCCGTCTACCGGGCCTGGCTCGCCGACCTGAAGGCGGCCGTGAAGTCGGTCGATCTCACCGCCCGCCCGGTGACGTGGGCCTCCAACACGAGCAACGACCCCGCGTTCGACCTCGCCGACGTGATCGGGTTCAACGAGTACTTCGGCTACTTCTACGGCAAGGACGCCGACCTCGGTCCCACGCTCGACGCGGTGCACGCGAAGTATCCCGGCAAGCCCATCCTGATCACCGAGAACGGCACCTGGTCCGTGGCAGGCACCCACGGACCCGCCACCACACAGGGCACGGAGGAGTGGCAGGCGGCCGGCTTCACCGCGCACTGGGCGCAGGTGACGGCGCGCAGCGAGTTCGTCGCCGGATTCACCTACTGGGTGCTCAAGGACTACAAGCAGCGGGCCGGATACAACCAGGACTACAACGGCATCTCCGTGATGGGCCTGGTCACCTTCGCCGAGGAGCGGCCCAAGCTCGTCTACGACGTGTTCCGCAAGGCGGTGAATCCTCGGGGCAGGTGACGAGCGGTCACCGGCGCGGACGTCCGTGCGGACCGCCTCGCCACCGCGGAAGCGGTACACGTGGTGACGCCGTCGTCGTGGGAGATGAGCTGCGTCAGGTCGTGCGGCCACCGCGACTCGAAGAACCCGTCGGTGCCCCGGCCAGGAGGCGAGAGTGACCTCCTGGCCGGGGCATCCGGTGTCCTGAACGGGTGGTGCGCAGTAACCGCAGTCCCGGGCGGCGGTGCGGCCGAGGTTCTCTGCAACTCGCCGACGGGGCAAGGGCGTTGGCGCCCCGGCGTCGTCGCACGAGCAGCATCCACGGCGGCCGGTACGCGACGGGCCGGAACCAGCGGCGTGTCCGCCACAGGTTCCGGCGTCCGGCCGGTCAGGCCTTGACGCTGCCCTCGGTCAGACCGCTGCGCCAGAAGCGCTGCAGGGCGACCATGGCGATCATCAGAGGGACGACGGACACAAAGGCACCTCCCACGGTCAGCTGGTAGAGCTGCGGTTGGCGGTCGGCGAAGGACTGCCATGACGTCAGACCGAGGGTGATGGGGTAGAGCTTGGAGTCGGACAGCATGACCAGCGGCAGGAAGTAGTTGTTCCAGATGCCGACGAACTGGAAGAGGAAGATCGTCACCAGGGCGGGGGTCATGATGCGCAGAGCAACGACGGTGAAGATGCGGAACTCTCCCGCGCCGTCGATGCGGGCTGCCTCCAACAACTCGTCCGGTATGGATGCCGCCGCGTAGATCCGGCACAGGTACACGCCGAAGGGACTGACGAAGCTCGGCAGCAGCACGGCCCAGTAGGTGTTCGCCAGGCCTGCCTCGCTGAACAGCAGGTACATCGGCAGCGCCAGCGCCGTGGCAGGGATCAGGACGCCCCCCAGCACGATGTTGAAGATCGTGTCGCGGCCGGCGAAGGAGAACTTCGCCAGCGCGTAGCCGGACATCGCGGCCAGCAGTGTCGCCACGCCTGCGCCGATCCCCGCGTACAGCAGGCTGTTGACGGCCCAGCGCAGGTAGATCGCGTGGTCGTAGGTGACCACTTGGTGCAGGTTGCTCAGGAACTGCGGACGGGCGAACCACAGCCCGAAGCTGCCGAACAGGTCGCCGGTGGACTTGGTGGACGCCACGACCAGCCAGTACACCGGGAGCAGGAAGTACCCGGCGGCTGCCACGAGCAGGCCGGTGACCAGGATGCGACTGCGCGTGGTGACCCCGGTGATGTCGCCGCGCGGCGTCCTGCCGTCCTCGCAGGCCGGCTTCTCACCCCTCGGCGGGACTGTGCGGGCCGCTGTCCGGAGACTCACGTGTCCCCACCTCTCTTGTTGACCAGCCGCAGGAAACCGAAGGAGAGCGCGAACGCGGCGAGGGCGAGCAGGACTGCTTCGGCGGCGGCGAGGTGGTAGTTGTCGTTGGTGAACGCCTCGTTGTAGGCGCTGAGGTTGGGGGTGTAGGCGCTGTCGATACTCGACGAGACGGGCCGGAGCACCAGCGGTTCCGCGAACAGTTGCAGCGTGCCGATGATGGTGAAGACCGTGGTGAGGATGAGCGCCGGGCGCAGCAGCGGCAGCTTGACATACCGGATCGTCATCCAGGCGCTGGCGCCGTCGATGCGGGCGGCCTCGTACAACTCCCCGGGGACGGTACGCAACTGGGCGACGAGAACCAGGACGTTGTAGCCGGCGAACTCCCAGGTGACGATGTTCGCGATGGACCACAGGACCGTGTTTCCGCCCAGCAGGTCCACCGACACTCCCAGGTGGCGCATGCCGTCCACGAGAGGGCTGACTCCCGGAACGTACAAGAAGCCCCACAGGATGGACGCGATGACCCCCGGAACGCCGTAGGGCAGGAAGTAGGCGGCGCGGAAGAACCGCACGCCTCTGGCCGAGGCGCTGTCCAGCAGCAGGGCGAGCCCGGCGGACAGTGCGACCATCACCGGCACCTGGACGACCGCGAACAGCAGCACGCGACCGATGCTGCGCACAAAGGCGTCATCGGACAACGCGTCGGAGTAGTTGCTCAGCGCGACGAACACGGTACGGCTGCCGCCGAGCCCCAGCGGCCCGGTGTGTTCGACGTCCATGACGCTCTGGAAGACGGCGTAGCCGATGGGGGCGGCGAAGGTCAGCAGGAACAGCAGGAGGAAGGGCGCGACGAAGGCGACGGGCGCCAGATTTCTGCGGCGGCGGGGTGCTCGCGTGCGGGTGGGCATGTGGGTGCTTTCTGGAGTCCGGAGGGGAGAGCGGCGGTGGCCGGTCGCGCCCTCCGGAGGCGGTCACTGGCCGGTGGAAACCTTCAGGCCCTTCCTCTTCAAATCCTCGACGGTCTGCTTCTGTGCCTGCTGGACCGCGGAGACGAACGAGCCCTTGCCCGCCACGGCGGCCTGGAAGCCGTCGTTGAGGTGCTGGTAGGTGGCGTCGATCGTCGGCATCCACTTCCACGAGGTGTCGATGTTCTTGTCCGACTGTGCGAAGACCTCGTTGTACTTCTGGCCTCCGAAGAACGATGACGGCTTGTCCAGTGAGGAGCCCTTGTAGGCGTCGGCCGCCGCGGGCCAGCCGTATCCGCCCTGCAGCAGCAGGTCGACGCTCGCGGGGTCGGTGTTGAGCCATTCGGCGAACTTCAGTGCCTCGGGGATGTGCTTGGCGCCCTTGAGGACAGCCGTGGAGGAGCCGCCCCAGTTCGCGGAGACGTTCGCGCCCTTCGTCCACTGCGGCATGGGCGCCACGGCCCATTTTCCGGCGGTCTTGGGGGCGTTTCCGCTGATGATGGCGTCGCCCCACTGGGCACTCACCCATGAGGTGATGGCGCCGGACTGCAGGTCCTTGTACCAGCCGTTGGCGAAGTCGGGTTCGGTCTTGATCAGTTTCTTGGTGCGCATCTTGTCCCAGAAGGCGGCGACCTTGAGGGTCTCCGGGGAGGCGATGTTCACCGACCAGGTGTCGCCGTCGACGCCGAACCACTTGGCGCCGGCCTGCCAGGCGAGTGCGGTGAACCAGGCGGAGTTGCCGGGCGGGAAGGTGCCGATGTAGGCCTTCGGGTCGGCGTTGTGGATCTTCTCTGCGGCCTGCGCGTACTCGTCCCAGGTCTCGGGCGGAGCGATGCCCCACTTCTTGAACAGGTCGGAGCGGTAGAACAGGCCCATGGGACCGGACGCCTGGGGGATCGCGTAGACGGCCGAGCCGAAGACTCCCTGCTGCCACTGCCAGTCCACGAACTTCGACCGGTCCTTGTCCGCGCCGTACTCGGACAGGTTCACCAGGCCGTTCTCCAGCAGGAACGAGGGGATCTCCTGGTACTCCACCTGCGCCAGGTCGGGGGCGTTGCCGCTCTTGAGGGCGGCGCGCATCTTCGCGTAGCCGCCGCTGCTGCCTGCCGTGATCTTCTCCAGTTTGACGTGGATGTCCGGGTGGGTGGAATTCCACTTGTCGACGGCCTTGTCGACACCGGGGACCCACGACCAGAAGCGCAGGTCGACCTTCTCGCCGGGCTTGGCGGGTGCCTGTGTCTTGTCCTGCGAACCGGTCGAATCCCCGCCCCCGCAGGCGGAGATGAGCAGGGAGACGGCGACCAGGGTCGTCGCTAGGGCGCCCCGGCTTCTGCGGCGGGGTGTGGTGCGGCTCATGGGAGGAGGTCCTTCCTGGCTTCGTCCTGAAGGTGCCTGTTGCGTGCCGGTCAGTCTCGGAGTGGCATCGCCATGCCGTCAAGATATATTCATAATTAATTGAAACAGCTAGGGTGGGTGCGTAGGCAGGAGCGAGGGGAGACACACGTGATGACGGAATGCCGCAGGATGACGGGGCGCGTGGCGGTGATCACCGGGGCGGCGCACGGTATCGGCGCGGCCACGGCCCACCGGCTCGCGGCCGAAGGAGCGGTGGTCGTGGTCACGGACGTGGACGACGCGGCCGGCAAGGCAGTCGCGGCGGACATCACCGACGGCGGCGGACGCGCGGAGTTCGTACACTGCGACGTGACCTCTGCCGCCGACTGGGAGCACCTGGCCCGCCATGTCGACGAGCACCACGGCCGGCTGGACGTGCTGCACAGCAACGCCTACGCCCAGCTCAACAAGCCCGCCCACGAACTGAGCGAGGCCGAGTGGGACGGTCAGATGGCGGTGCTGCTCAAGCCCGCCTGGCGCGCGATGAAGACCTTCGCGGCCATGCTGCGCGAGGCGAGGGGCTCCGTCGTCCTGACCTCGTCGGTGCACGCGGTCATCGGCCTGCCGGGCCATGCCGCCTACGCCGCCGCGAAGGGCGCGCTGTGCTCGCTGGGGCGGCAGTTGGCCGTCGAGTACGGTCCCGACATCCGGGTCAACACCGTGCTGCCCGGTCCCATCCTGACCGCCGCATGGGACGGGATCCCGGAGCCCGACCGGGCGCGCAGCGTGGCGGCCACGGCGGCCAGGCGGTTCGGGCGGCCGGAGGAGGTCGCAGCGGCCGTCGCTTTCCTCGCATCGGCGGACGCCTCCTATGTGACCGGCGCCAGCCTGCTGGTCGATGGAGGATGGAGCGTCATGAAGGAGTCCTCGTGAGCGTCGCGCACCGTGCGGTGAGCCAGGCGCAAGGACCGATACGGAAACGGAGAACGTGGTGACCCATCCCCCCAAGGGGCTGCACGCTCAGGCGGTGGAGGAGCTGGGCCGGCGCATCATCCGAGGCGACTACCCCCCGGGCACCGTCGTCGACCCGGTCAAGTTCGAGACCGAACTGGGCGTGAGCAAGACCGTCGTGCGCGAGGCGCTGCGCGTGCTGGCGGCCAAGGGCCTTCTGGAGTCGAAGCAGAAACGCGGCACGACCATCAGGCCCCGCGCCGACTGGAACCTGCTCGACAGCGACCTGTTGCGCTGGCAGGGCAGCAGCGCTCCCACCGACGGGTTCCTGGACGATCTCGCCGAGGTCCGCGCGATCGTCGAACCCGCTGGAGCCCGGCTCGCCGCGGCCCGCCGCACCACCGCCGACCTGGACGCCCTGCGGCAGGCGCTCGACGCGATGGCGGCGGCCGGGACGGACGCCGAGGCGATGGTCGAGGCGGACCTGGCCTTCCACCGCGCCCTGCTGGACGCCGCGCACAACGAGCTGCTCAGCCGGATGGAGGTCGTCATCGAGGCCGGCCTGCGTGTGCGTGACCGCATCGTGCACGGCGCCCGGCACTTCTCCGACTCCCTCCCCGTGCACCAGGAACTGCTCGACGCGGTCGAGGCGGGCGACCCGGACGCCGCGGTGGCGGCCGTCGAATCCCTGCTCGCCCAGGCGTCCCACGACCTGGCCGCCGTACAGGCCCGGGTAGACCACGACGACACCGCGCCCGACCCCGCGAATGACCTGCTCCGCGAGGAAAATTCTTGAAGATAACCGGACTTGAGACGTTCCTGGTGGCCCCGCGCTGGCTGTTCCTGCGCATCGCCACCGACGAGGGTGTCACCGGATGGGGTGAGCCCGTGATCGAGGGCCGCGCCGAGACCGTACGTGCCGCGGTGCACGAACTGGCCGACTACCTCGTCGGCCGGGACCCGCTGCGCATCGAGGACCACTGGCAGGTGCTCACCAAGGGCGGCTTCTACCGGGGCGGCCCCATCCTCTCCAGCGCCGTCGCCGGCATCGACCAGGCCCTGTGGGACATCGCCGGCAAAACGTACGGCGTCCCCGTGCACCGCCTCCTCGGCGGCCCCGTCCGCGACCGCGTCCGGATGTACGCCTGGATCGGCGGCGACCGCCCCGGCGAGGTCGCCGAACTCGCCGAGGAACAGATGAAGGCGGGCTTCACCGCCGTCAAGATGAACGCCTCCGCCGAACTCGCCCCGATCGACACCCCGGCACGCACCGCCGAAGTCGTCTCCCGTGTCGCGGCCGTCCGCGAAGTGCTGGGCGACGAGCGGGACATCGCCGTCGACTTCCACGGCCGGGCCTCCACCGCCATGGCACGCCGGCTGCTGCCCCGACTCGAGCCGCTGCACCCGCTGTTCGTCGAGGAGCCCGTCCGGCCGGAGCACTCGGATCACCTGCGCAGTCTGGCGCAGTCCACGAGCATTCCGCTCGCCACCGGCGAACGCCTCTACTCGCGCTGGGACTTCCGTGAGGTCATGGCCGGCGGCATCGCCGTCGCCCAGCCCGACATCTCGCACGCCGGCGGCATCTCCGAGGTCCGCCGGATCGCGGCCATGGCCGAGACGTACGACGTCGCCCTGGCCCCGCACTGCCCCCTCGGCCCGATCGCCCTGGCCGCAAGCCTGCAGATCGCCTTCTCGGTGCCGAATTTCCTCATCCAGGAACAGAGCATGGGCATCCACTACAACCAGCAGTGTGACCTGCTGGAGTACGTGATGGATCCCGAACCCTTCCGATTCCAGGACGGACACGCGGTCGCGAGCACCCGCCCCGGTCTCGGCGTCGACATCGACGAGAAGGCGGTACGCAGAGCCGCCGAGACCGGACACCGCTGGCGCAACCCCGTGTGGCGCGGCACCGACGGCGCGTTCACCGAATGGTGACCGCCGCGCCGGCCGCCGCCCTCGAACCGAACCCGCAAGGAGAGCCCGCTTTCATGCACCTGGTGGAATCCCTCCGACGCCAACGCCTGTTGGCGATCGTACGGGGCAAGGACCCCGTCGCCGCCCTGCGCACCGTGCAGGCCCTCGTGGACGAGGGCATCACCGCCGTCGAGATATCGCTGACCACCGCGGACGCCCTGACCGTGATCAGGCAGGCCCGCGCCGCGCTCGGCCCCGACGCCCTCCTCGGCGCGGGCACGGTGCGCTCAGCGGCGGACGCGGCCCGCGCGGTCGACGCCGGAGCCTCGTACCTGGTCACCCCGGCACTGGTCGACGGGCTGGCGCCGTACGGCGTGCCCGTGCTGATGGGCGCCCTGACACCGAGCGAGATCGAAGCCGCCCTCGCGCGCGGCGCGGACGCGGTCAAGCTGTTCCCCGGCTCCCTCGGCGGGCCCGGCTACCTGCGGGCCCTGCGTGACCCGTTCCCCGAGGTGCCCTTCGTGCCCGTCGGGGGAGTGGACGCACAGGCCGCCCGCGACTACCTGGCTCGGGGTGCCCTCGCCGTCGGTGTCGGCTCACCGCTCGTGGGTGACGCGGCCGACGGCGGCGACCTGGAGCAACTCCGGTCCCGAGCGGCCGAGTTCCGCAGGGTGGCCGCAGGGCAGACGTCGTGATGACATCTGCTCCTCCCGAGGTGGTGACCTTCGGCGAGACCATGGCCGCGCTGCGCGCCGGCGGCGCCCTGCGGATGGGCGGCAGTCTCGGCCTTTCCGTGGCGGGAGCCGAGTCCAACGTCGCCATCGGCCTCGCCCGGCTCGGACACCGGGTGCGCTGGGCGGGCCGGGTCGGCGCGGACGAACTCGGCGCCCTGGTGCTGCGCACCCTGCGCGCCGAAGGGATCGACATCAGCCACGCGGCCACCGACGACGCCGGACGGCCCACGGGGGTGCTGCTGACGGAACCCCGCCTGGGCACGCTGACCCGCGTCAGTTACTACCGCACCGGTTCGGCGGGTTCCGCTCTCACACCGGCCGGCGTACTGCCCGCGCTGGCCTCCGGATCCCGCATCCTGCACCTGACCGGCATCACCCCGGCGCTCGGGCCCTCGGCAGCCGAGACCGTCCTGGCCGCCGCCACGGCCGCCCGCGACGCGGGCATCACCGTATGCCTCGACGTCAACTACCGCTCCAGGCTGTGGACAGCCGATCGCGCCCGCGCCGCCCTCCGGCCGCTGCTGGTCCACACCGACCTGCTCGTCGCCTCCGAGGACGAGCTGCCGCTGGTGCAGCAACGGCCCGCGGCAGGTGAGTCGGAGGCCGTGAAGCGCATGTTGGACGCAGGCGTCCAAGAGGTGATCGTCAAACGCGGCGCACACGGCGCGACGGTCTTCTCCGCCGACGCAACGACCGACAGCGCCGCGCGGCAGGTCGACGCCGTCGACCTGGTCGGCGCCGGCGACGCCTTCGTGGCCGGGTACCTCTCCGGCCTCCTCGACGGCGCGGACGTTCAGGCCCGTCTGCACCGCGCCGTCACCACCGCGGCCTTCGCGGTCGCCACCCGGGGCGACTGGGAAGGGCTCCCCACCCGCGACGAACTGGGACTGTTCGACGAACCCGACGGCACGACCGTCCGCTGACCGACACGAGGTGACTCATGGAAGTTCCGACAGCGCCCGTCACGGTCGTCGTTGACGGGGGATACGAACTCGCCGAGGGCGGACGCTGGGTCGACGGCCGGTACGTGTACGTCGACATCCTCACCGGCCGGCTCTTCGAGCTGCGCGACGACACGGAGCCAGCGCCCCGTCAACTGGCCGCACTCGACGTGCCGTTGGGCGCAGTCGCGCCGGTGCACGACAGGCCGCGGGCCTGGATCGCCGCCGTGGGCACGGGCATCGCGTTGCTCACCGCCGACGGCGCACTGGAATGGCTGGACCGGCCCGAGGACCAAACTCCCGTCCTCAGCAGGATGAACGACGGTGTCGCCGACCCCGCCGGCCGCTTCTGGGCCGGGAGCATGGCCTACGACGGCACCCCCGGCGCGGGCTCGCTCTACCGAACGGACCCCGACGGCACGGTCGTACGCGCCCTCGACGGCCTGACCATCCCCAACGGCCCGGCGTTCACCGCCGACGGCACGACCATGTACCTGGCCGACACGGCCGCCGGCACCATCCTCCGCTGCCGCGTCGACCCCGTCTCGGGCGAACTGTCCACCCCGACGACCTTCGCCCGGCTGCGCGATGCCGAGGGCAGCCCCGACGGCATGACCGTCGATGAGGAGGACTGCCTGTGGGTCGCGATGTGGGGCGCCGGCACGATCCGCCGGTACCACCCCGACGGCCGCCTGCTCCGCACGGTGACCGTGCCCGCTCCGCACCCCACGTCGGTGTGCCTGCCCCCCGGACACAACCGCCTCCTGATCACCACGGCCCGGCACGGCGTGCAGAATCCGACGGCGGCCTCCGGCGCGGTGCTCAGCATCCCCGTGCCGGTCAGGGGAACAGCGGCCTGTTCCTGGCGGGGCCGCCGCTGAAGACAACCCGTGGTCGCGCGTCCGGACGAACCCAGGGCGCCCGAATCGCTCCGGGCCGTGCGCAGTGGGGGTGCGGTGGTGCGGTGGTCCGGTTCCCTCGCGCAGCGTCGTCGGAGGCCGGGGAGCGGACCGCCACGCCGACTGCAACGACGTCCGGCACGTGCCACCGGGTCGGCCGGACGGGTCGGCGCACGGAGCCGGTCATCCGCGATCCGAGGTTCCGCCGAAAACCCGTCGTGACCCGGGCGGGAAGGCCGTGCCCCAGCGCGAACATGGACCCGGAAACCACCGTCGCACGGAGCATGAGGGCGAGCCGGAGCTGCGGATCACGCCCCAGTACAACCCGGACGTCATCACCGGCGAGCTGCCCGCAGAGATCACGAAAGTCCTTGCCGTCACCTAGCTGTTACGGGTCAGGATGTGGGTGACGGCGCATAGTGGTGGGCGAGGCTGGTGGCGAGGTCACGGAGGTGAGCCCTGGCTTCGGTGGGGCCGTGCACGGTGATGGTGCTCCCGAACGGCAGGAGTGCTCGCACGTCCTCCAGACGCAGGAAGCGGATCGTCACCCTGTGGCCGGTGGCGGATTCCTCACGGTCGTCCCAGACGAGTCGTTGGCCAAAGATCCGTCGCGCTCGCTCGATCTGGGTGTGGTCGATGGTGGCGCTGACCTCGATCGCATGGTCGTGTTCCCACCGATCGACGAGCGCTGCGGCGACGATGGCCAGCGTCTGGTTCTCGCGGATCCGTCGCGGCTGGTCGACTTCTCTCCACGCCGTGATCCGTTCGAGTCGGTACATCCGTGGCACTTGGTCACAGTCGGCGACGAGATACCAGATGCCGGCCTTGGCGAACAGCCCGTAGGGATCCACGACCAGGTCGCGCGGACATGACTCGCGTGGGCTGTCGTACTCGATCCGTAGCCGGCGACCTCGCCGCACCGAGCCGATCAGCGAAGCCGGAGTCGTGCCCGAGGCTCGTGTCTGGAGCCAGGGACGGCTGTCCACGTGCACGACGTCGGTGAGCGGCGGGAGTTCATGACTTCGACGTGACTGTGTTGCGACGATCTTGGAAAGCGCGCGCCGGCTTTCGGCCGATGCGTTGAGCTCCGCACGTTGCTTCTCGTCCAGCCCGGTGAGCGAGAGATGATCACGCTCGCCCGGCGTGAGCCGCGTGAGGTCGAGCCCGGACCCGGGCAGCATGGTCACGCCTCCGAGGCGGCCCCGTTGTGCGGTCACCGGCAGACCGGCGTCGCGGAGCCAGTTCAGGTCCCGGGTGATGGTTCGAAGGGACACCCCGAGCGCCGAGGCAAGTTCCTGTGTGGTCACGGCATCCCGCGATTCGAGGAGCAGCATCAGAGTGAAGAAGCGGTCTGGCGTCACACACCAAGCTTTTCAGGAATTGCGACATGATGCGGCGCATATCCCGGCCAGGCTGGTGGATGCGTACCAACGACCCGTGAGAAGGAATGACCATGACCACATCCGTCGTGTCCATCGTCTACGTGAACGACGCTCCCGCCGCAGCGCGTTTCTATGGCGACCTCCTCGACATGAGGCCGTCGTTCGAGACTCCGGGATACATCACCTTCGACCTCGGGCCGGGCGCTGACCTCGCTCTGTGGGCCGGCCAGTTCGAGGATCTCTCACCGGACGTCCCGCGTACCAGTGAGGTTTGCGTGGCCATCGACGGTGGGCCGGACGAGCTCGACGCGATCTTCAAGCAGTGGCAGTCCCAGGGCGTCACGATCCTGCACGAGCCTCATGATGCGGGGTTCGGGCTGACCTTCCTCGCAGCCGATCCCGACGGGAACCGTATCCGCGTCGCACCGCAGGACTGAAAGTCCACAACGCGGCAGGCGCACACGACATGTGTCGCGCCTGCCGTCGTCCGATTTCGAGAGGACGACGAGTGCCCCAGTGAGTGAGTGAGTGACTGGCTGACTCGGCCTCGGCAGACGCCGCTTCATCGGCTCAGGCGGCGAGAACAACCGGAAGCCGGGGAAAGATCACCGCCCGCCGGTCCGGACACATGGTGCACCTGGATGTGAAGAAGGCCGGCCGGATCCCTGATGGCGGCGGGTGGCGGGCCACGCACGGCCGGGACAGCGATCAGACCGAGGTCGCCAGTCGGGCGAAGCCGGCCGGGGCGAAGCGCGACTACGTCTACCTGCACTCCGTCGTCGACGGTCTCTCACGGCTCGCCTACACAGAACCGCTGGGCGATGAGAAGGGCGCGACGGCTGCTGCCTTCCGCGCCCGGCATCAGAGAAGCAAGCCGTACACACCTCGACACACCGGGGACTGGAGCCCTACCAGCGCATCATGGCCGAGGAAGTACTCCTCTACGACCGCGAGTTCAGCAGCGAGGACGCCCGGTCAGCCGTGATCGCGGTGTGGAATCATGTCGCGGACCCGCCCCAGGGTATGGACGAGGAGTCAGCATGTTCGCCAATTGGTCGGCGCTTGCGGCCGGAAGGCGTCATTCGGTTGGACGGCGCCGGGACGGAACCGTTCTCGCCGTGGGTCATACCGCAGCCCGTGAATGCCGCGTCGAGCGCTGGGAGGATGTCGTCGCGGTGGCGGCCGGCAACGTCCATACGGCGACGAACACGGGCAAGTCCCATACGGTGGGACTCCGGTCGGACGGCACGGTGCTGGCGACGGGGTGGAACGGCGACGGGCAATGTGATGTCGCCGGATGGAGCGGAGTCGCGGCCGTGGCCGCGGGCTGGCGCCGTACGCTCGGGCTGCTCGAGAACGGCCGCGTGCTGGCCGCCGGCCGGAACGCAGAAGGGCAGTGCGACGTGCAGTCCTGGCGTGAGATGGTCGCCGTCTCGTGCGGCGACTGGCACTCGGTCGGCGTTCGGTCGGACGGTTCCGCACTGGCCGCGGGCAACAATCGACGACGTCAAGGCGCCGTCGAAGGGTGGCGTGACCTCGCCGCCATCGCGGCCGGGTATGCCCACACCGTCGGCCTCAGAGCCGACGGGCGCGCAGTGGCGACCGGAGACCGGACATCCGGGGCGTGCGCGGTCGATGGGTGGGAAGAGGTGGTGGCGCTCGACGCGGGCAGCTACCACACCGTCGGGGTCACTGAGTCCGGGCGAGCCCTCGCCGCGGGAGACAACAGCTACGGACAGTGCGAAGTCGGCGATTGGCGCGACATCATCGCCGTGGCAGCCGGTTCGACGCACACCCTCGGCCTGCGTGCGGGCGGCACAGTCGTGTCCACGGGAAACAACGCCGACGGACAGTGCGCCGTCGACGCCTGGTCCGGAATCAGGCTTCCCGGGTAATCCGGCCGGACTTCCTATGTGTTCTGGACACGTGGACGTCGGCCAGCGAGAACACGTCGTCCTCGCCCTCGTCGCCGCCCCAGTCGGTCGTCGGGTCGTCGGGGCGGCCGCACCCGCGACGCGCGGTAGGAGCAGCCGTCCTGATCGGCTTCCTCCCAGGTGCAGAACACGGCCTCGCCGGCTTCCCGGGACCCGGACGAGCCGAGGCCCGGGGTGCGCACGCCAGAGAAAGGCGCCCAGACCTCGCCCGGTACCTCGGGCGAGGCCCAGACCTCCCAGCCGGACCCGCCGTCCCGCGACCGGACGGTGCCATGAACCGGATGAGTGCTGATCTGCCCCCGGCAGGCTGTCTACGGCTCAGTGCTGGATCAGGCCGCCGACCGGGACGTGAGCGACGTGGCCGGTCGGCGGTACGGTCTGGGCCAACGCGAGGCCGATGTCGACCAACGACGACCGGCGCAGGTGGACGACGTCGGGGACCGGGGTCCAGACCGACTCGACGATGTCGCCGTTCGGCTCGGGTCGGAGTTGGCCGCCGGTGATGCGGACCCCATAGAACGGATCCTCACCGTGCCAGTGACGACAGCCGCCCACAGCAGGTAGACGCGGAAGAGGCGGCTGATCCAGAACGTCCGCACGCAGCCCCGGCGTCCAGCGACGCGAGGATGATGTAGCCGCTGACCAGGCCGACGCGGCCCCACTTATCGGGCCCGCGTCGGCCCCACCCTCGACGTTGGGCTGGGCGGCTCGGTGTGGGTCTCCGTGAGGGGGCATGCCGGGTGGTGGCCTCGAAGGAAGAGCTGTTCCTGCTGATCCGTCGGGACTCGTGGCGGAGGAGGTGTGTCTCTTTTCAGCCATGCCCTGACAACGTCCCTGCACGGAAAGGTACTTCCGTGCAGGAGCATGCACCTGACATCTTGCATCCACCACTCGTTTCGTACGGCCCGGCCGGTGCCCTCAGCACGGCCGGGCCGTCTCCGGAGGACGCATTGATACCCCACATATCCAGCCGGTCCAGACGCACGCTGGTGCTGGCGGCCACGCTCGGCGCCGCCCTCACGTTCGGCGCCCCGGGCGCCCTCGCGGGCACGCTCCCCGTCGTCCCCTCCACCGCGCCGGCCGCCAAGGCCCACGCTCCGGCCACCGTGTCGGCTTCCCAGACTGCGGCCTGGGTGGCCGGCACGCGTGCCTACCTCGTGATCACCGCCCCCGGTGACAGCTCGGCGGTCCGCTCCGCGATCGCGGCCAACGGCGGCACCGTCTTCTCCAACTTCGACGCCATCGGCGTGATCGTCGCCCACTCGGCGTCCAGCGGATTCGCCGCCACCATGCGCGGCGTCGCCGGCGTGCAGCAGGTCGGCGCCACGCGCACCTCGGACGTCCCGGCCGACGCCTACAACCCGGCGCTCCCGGCCAATCCGGCTCAGTCCTCCACCCCGGCCGGAGAACCGGTCCGGGCCGACATGAGCCAGATCAAGGCCGACCAGGCCTGGGCCGTGAACCCGGGCTCCGCCTCGGTCAAGGTCGGCATCCTGGACACCGGTGTGGACGACCAGCACCAGGACCTGGCGCCCAACTTCAACGCGGCCGACTCGGTCTCCTGCGCCTACGGCAAGCCCGACACCCGTGCCGGCGCCTGGCGGGACGTCGACACACACGGCACCCACGTGGCGGGCACCGTCGCCGCGGCCAAGAACGGCAAGGGCGTCGTCGGCGTGGCCCCCGGGGTGACGATCGCCGCGGTCCGGGTCGCCGAGCCGGGCAACGCCTTCTTCTTCGCCGAGAACACCATCTGCGGCTTCGTCTGGGCCGGTGACCACGGCTTCAAGGTCACCAACAACAGCTATTACACGGACCCGTGGCAGTTCAACTGCCCGGACAACATCGACCAGGCCGCCATCATCGAGGGCGTCAAGCGCGCCCAGGAGTACGCCGAGGGCAAGGGCTCCCTCCAGATCGCCGCCGCGGGCAACGAGAACTACGACCTCGCTCACAAGACGACCGACTCCGCGAGCCCGAACGACTCGACGCCGGTCACCCGCACCATCACCAACGCCTGCCTCGACATCCCGACCGAGCTGCCGGGCGTGGTCACGGTCGCGGCCAACGGCACGGGCGTCACCAAGGCCTCCTTCTCCAACTTCGGGCAGGGAGTCATCGACGTCGCGGCGCCGGGCAGCAGCGTGTACTCCACCGTCCCCGGCGGCGGCTACGGCAGCAAGAGCGGCACCTCGATGGCGACCCCGCACGTGGCCGGCGTGGCGGCGCTCATCGCCAGCGCCGACCCGGGCATCACCCCTGCGCAGATCCGCGCGAAGCTGGCCACCCAGGCCAACGACATCGCCTGCCCCTCGGACAGCCGCTGCACGGGCACGACGGCCAACAACTCGTTCTTCGGCGAGGGGCAGGTCGACGCCCTCAAGGCCGTCGGGGCCACCCCGCCGCCCGGCAAGTACTTCGAGAACCTCGCGGACTTCGCCGTCAACGACAACGCGACCGTGGAGAGCCCGATCGCCGTCACCGGCGTGACCGGCAACGCCCCGGCCACCCTCAAGGTGGGTGTGGACATCAAGCACACCTACATCGGTGACCTGAAGGTCGACCTGGTGGCGCCGGACGGCACCGTCTACACACTGCACAACCGCGCCGGCGGCAGCGCCGACAACGTCGCCCAGACCTTCACCGTGAACGCCTCCTCGGAGGTCGCGAACGGCACCTGGAAGCTGCGCGTCAACGACAACGCCGCCTCCGACACAGGCAAGATCGACGCCTGGAACCTGACCTTCTAGCGCAGGACCCGGCAACGCCCGCGTACAGCACGCACTGCGCCGGCGACACCTCCCCGCCCGCCGCGGACATGGCGGGCGGGGGGTTGTTCGGCAAGGGCTGCGAACTGCTGGGCAGCAGGGGGCATATGGGTCTCGGGGGGGGGGTTAAACCCCCCCCCGGCCCAAAATGCGCGGGCGGCGCGGGGGGGGGGGGGCGGGCCGGGGGCGGGGTA
>NZ_JBSFCF010000027.1:0-136107 GCF_053593335.1 Streptomyces sp. NPDC002324 | reverse complement strand
GGCCTTGTACCAGTTCAGCGTCCACGCCTCGGGCGGGAAGGCGGCGAAGGCGTTGTTGCTGAAGGAGGTGACGAGGATGACGACGATCGGCAGGGACAGGAACAGCAGGATCACGGTGGCGACGACGGTCAGGGCGATCCGGCCGGTGAGGGTCTTGCGCAGCTCCATCATGATCCGCCCCCCTTCCTTCTACGGCTGGCGCCCAGGGAGCTGACGACCTTGACCAGCAGCAGTCCGGCCAGGGTGAGGACCAGCAGGATGACGCCCTGCGCGGCCGCCCCGTTCCACTGGTTCTCCTTCGTCACCTGCTGGTTGATGAGGGTAGCGATCATCGTCTGGTTGGGTCCGCCCATCAGGGCCGGGGTGATGTAGTAGCCCAGCGAGAGGATGAAGCTCAGCAGGCCGGCGCTGGCCAGGCCAGGCGCGACCAGCGGCAGATACACCCGGCGGAAGATCGTCACCCGGCCCGCGCCCATGCTCGCGGCGGCCGCGAGCAGGCGGCGGTCCACGCCGCGCATCACGCCGTACAGCAGCAGCACGGTGTAGGGAAGCATCATCGAGGTGGTGCCGATGACCACGCCGAGTTCGTTGTAGAGCAACTGGAAGGGAGCGCCGGGCGTCGACATGGCGGTCAGGGTCTCGTTCACCAGGCCCTTGTCGCCGAGCATGATGATCCAGCCGTAGGTGCGCACCAGGGCGGACACGAAGTGCGGGACGACCACGACCAGCATGGCCAGGCCCGCGAGGAGGGGCTTGAGCCGGGTGATCGCCTGGGCCAGGACGAACCCGAAGACCAGGCTGAGCACGGCCGTTTCGGCGGAGATCCGCAGCGTGGTGAACAGCACCGACAGATTCACCCCGGTCAGGGCGTCGGCGTACCAGTGCAGGGTGAACGAGCCGTCGGCGTCCTTCAGGCTCAGCAGCAGCGTGCTGAAGATCGGGTAGACGAACAGCACCAGCAGGTACACGACGACCGGGAGCGCGTACAGGATCCCGACGCGCGTCCTGCGTGAGGCGAGGAGCTTGCGCGGGCGGGCGGGAGCGCCTGCGGTGAGGGTGGCTGCCATGACTCACCCTCCTTCGGTGGGGAAGAGGTTGACGTCGTCCGGGTCGGCGGTGATCCCGACCCGCTCGCCCGCGACCGGGCCCCGCCCGGCCGGAACCTCCAGGCGCACCAGCGGTTCCTGACCGCCGTCGATGCGCACGCCGGCGCGGACGAGGGTGCCGACGTAGGTGGCGGTTTCGACCGTGCCGGTACAGAAGCCGTCGTCGTCGGCAGTGGCCCGCAGCCGGCCCGGTTGCACAGCGACCTTCACCTGCGTGCCGGGGATGAACTGGTGACGGCGGGCCTTGATGAGACCGCCACTGTCGAGGCGGACGAGGGTGTGCTCGCCGTCGTGCTTCTCCACGCGGCCGGGCAGGAAGTTCGCCGCGCCCAGGAAGTCCGCCACGAACGGCGTCCTGGGCCGTTCGAAGAGCTCGCGGGGGGTGTCGAACTGCTCGATCAGGCCGTTGCGCATCACCGCGATGCGGTCCGACATGACCAGCGCCTCTTCCTGATCGTGCGTCACGTAGATGACGGTCAGGCCGAGTTCCTGCTGGATGGTCTTGATCTCGATCTGCAGCTGGTCGCGGAGCTTCTTGTCCAGGGCGCCGAGCGGTTCGTCCATGAGAATGACCGGCGGGCGGTAGACCAGCGCCCGGCACAACGCCACACGCTGCTGCTGACCACCGGACAGCTCACGCGGTTTACGGCCGCCGAACCCCGACAGGCCCGCGATCTCCAGCGTCTCCCCCACTCGCCGGCGGACCTCCTCCTTCGGCACCCCCCGCAGAGTGAGGGGGAAGGCGACGTTCTCGGCGACCGTCATGTGTGGGAAGAGCAGGTACTGCTGGAAGACGAAACCCAGGCCCCGCTTCTGCGGGGCGAGGCGGGTGACGTCACGGCCTCCGACGGTGATGCTGCCGGAGTCGGGTTCGCAGAACCCGGCGATCATCATCAGCGTCGTGGTCTTGCCCGACCCCGAGGAGCCGAGAAAGGTGACGAACTCCCCCGCCGCGATCTCCATGGACGCCTCGTCGACGGCGACGACGTCGCCGTAGGTCTTGCGCAGAGCCACCACCGACAGCGACTTGCCGGTCGCGGTGGCCGACTTGTTGCCGGCCACCTTGACGGACGGTGTGGCGACACCGAATTCAGCCACGAGCCCACTCCAGCCAGCGCTTGGTGACGGCCGATTCGTTCTTCAGCCACCAGTCGACGTCCGCGTCGAAGCCTTTGTCGTAGTACTTCGGCGCACCCGCGGACGCGTTGCGCTGTTCCTCGCTGAGCTTGGCGTAGGCCACGGGCGAGGACGGGTTCGACGGGAAGAACTTGACCAGGTTGGCCTGGCTCTCCGCCCGCAGGGAGAAGTCCATGAGCTGGTAGGCGTTGTCCATGTTGGCCGCGCCCTTGGCGACGGCATAGCCCGAGAACTGGCGGCGCATACCGTTGAGCTGCCGGGTGACCGGGACGCCCTGCTTCTCCAGGTCGGCGAGTCGGCCGTCCCAGACGGTGGACATCGTGACCTCCTGGCGGCTGAGCAGCACACCGGGGAGCGGGCCGCTGTCCCAGAACTTCTTGATGTCGCCTCGCAGCCGGGTCAGCACCTTGAAGGCACGGTCCACATCCAGCGGGTACAGCTTGTCCATCGGGACGCCGTCGGCCAGCAGCGCGAACTCCAGCTCCGGCAGGTCACCGTCCGGATGGACCATCGCACGGGCGCCCTGGAACGCCTTGGTGTCCCAGAAGTCCGCCCACGACTCCGGCTTCTTGCCCCCGAACGCGTCCGTGCGGTACCCGATGCACTGACCGTAAAAGGCGTGGCCGACGGCATACTCGGTGATCTGGGCCTCGGGGATCTTCGCGCTCTTCAGGCTCTTGAGCCGGTCGGGGTCCAGCGCCTCCAGCGCGTCCTGCTTGACGTACTTGGTGTGCGACATCATCGAGTTGTTGATGAGGTCGCACTGCGGCCGGCCCTGCTTGATCTGCGCCAGCAGCGGGGCGTCGTCCAGGTTCAACACCTTGACCTGGATGCCGGTCTCCTGCGTGAACGGCGTGTAGATCGCCTTCTGCAGGGCGGCACCGTAGGAACCGCCGCTGTCACGGACGACCACGGTCTTACTGCCGCCCTTGTCACCACTCCCACCGGATGTCCGGCTGGAGCCGGTGCCGCAGGCGGCGAGGGAGGGAAGAGCGGCGAGGGCGGCCAGGCCGCCTGCTCCGCGCAGGAGCGTTCTACGACCGATCTGGGCATCACTCATGGCAATACTCCTCATCTGGGGACGCATGGGACCAGCTGTGCGGGGGCTTTACCTCGCACGCGGGGGGGGTGTTCAGGGCGGCGAACGCGGACGGAACATCGCCCGCTTGCCTTGCCGATCGCCGTCTGGGGCGTGTGTTCGCCGTGGATCGAAGTTCCCGACGAGCTCGTCGCCGGAGCGACGTCGGCCGGGTGACCGGGTGGGTGGCGGTGGGGAAACTGGAGCCGGCACAGGGGGTGACCAGCGGAGTGGGGGTGGTCCTCAGCAGAGCCGGAGCATGAGGGCTCTGGTGTGGGATGAAGCAGATCCTGGCCTGCGGCTGAGGGACGGGCCGAGCGGACCATCGGCCCCGGCGACGTTGCTCAGCAGCAGGTAGCTTCGCGTAAACCCTGGAGGCGATCGGGGCCGGACAGCGGCATCACGTCACGGTCACGGTCACGGTCACGTAGATCTTGCGCACGGTTTCGATGGTCTTCCAGACGCCGACGTAGCCCGGCTTCATGACGAAGCTGTCGCCGGCCTTGTAGATCACCGGCTCGCCGCCTTCGGGTGTGAGTTCGACGATGCCGGAGAGGATGTGGCAGAACTCGAAGGTCTCGCCCTTGATCGAGCGCGTCTCGCCGGGCGTCGCTTCCCAGACGCCCGTATGGATCGACTCCCGACGGGCGACGTCCTGGGCCCAGGTCCGGAAGGTGGGGTCGCCGGAGATCAGGCGCTCCGGGAGCGGGCCGGACTCTCGCGGCGTGAAGGAGGGATTGGTGTCGATGGCCTTCAGGAGCGACATGGCTTTCCTTTGGGAGCTTGAGAACTCGGTGGCCGCGGCCAGGGTCGACGAGCTGCTGCCGAGCGGCATCCGACACACGCTCGTGGGTATGGCCCGTTCCCGATGTGCGGAGGCCGATTCGAGGCGTCGTGGCTCGTGCCGAGGTGGCCGGGTGGCTCGGATACGGTTGTCGGCACGGGCGCACTGAGGGTGACGCCGTTCGAGTGGGGCAGACGAATGGAGCACGCGCTCGACGCTTGTTCGACGGTTCATGTCGCAATCGGCAGATGCCCGAGGCAGAAGGAGCGACGGAGAACAGGTCGTTCAGCTTTTTGCTGTTGGTGATGCCCAGCAGGGTGTTCAGCCAGCGGTGTACCCGCCGTCGACGGCCAGGACCGATCCGGTCACGTACGACGACTCCCGCGAGGCGAAGAAGAGCACCGCGTCAGCGACCTCTTCAGGGGTGGCGAGGCGTTGGAGCGGGATCGTGCTCTCGCGCTGACGGCGGTAGCCCTCGGGGTCAGGCCTGCGCTGGAACGCCGCTTCGATGATCGGTGTGGCGGTCAGACCCGGAGCGACGACGTTGACCCGGATGTTGCGCGGGGCCCATTCGATCGCGGCGCCCTTGGCGAGCATGATGAGGCCACCCTTGGCGGCGGAATACAGGACCTGCCCGGACATGCCGACCATGCCCAGCCGTGAACTGACGCAGACGAACGAGCCGCCGGTCTCGGGCATCAGCGGGGCGAAGTGCTTCATCACCAGGAACGCGCTGAGCAGGTTGCTCTCCAGCACGTTCCTCGCGTCGTCGCAGGCCATCTCGGTGAGCGGACCGTCGGCCTGCAGGCCGTGGTTGAGGACGACGACGTCGACGGTGCCGAAGGACTCGGCGGCCTGCTTGGCCAGGCGCTCGACGAACGCCTCGTCGTTGAGGTCTCCGGGAACGTACAGATCGTCGGGCTCGGCGCTGTCGAGCCGCTCCCTGCGGCCGGTGAGCAGGAGCCGCCCGCCCTCACGGCGGAAGTGGGAACTCACCGCCTGCCCTATGCCACTGCTGGCGCCTGTCACCAGGGCCGTGACGTTCTTGAGTCTCATGTCAGGCACTCCTCATTACGGGGGAGGTCGGTCGGGGGTGGGGGCTCGGGGAGGACGGGGATCTCGTCCCGTGCCGGTCAGTTGAGGAATCCGCGGGCGTCGACAGGCCACCGCTCCAGCGACGTGCCCGTGCTGTCGGTGACGATCAGTTCCTCGAAACCGAGGACGACGGGGCATACATGGTTGGGCACCACCGGTACGACGCTTCCGACGCCGGGGCGGAAGTCGCCGTCCGGCAGCGGGAGGAACCCGTGGTACTCGTTGACCTTGGACAGGACCGCCTTCGTGCCGGCGATGCCGCCGTAGCCGATCTCGGGGCTGCCCTCTTTGCTGAGGGCCTTGTTGCCCACATCGACGATGACCTGGTCGGGGACCCAGTCGCTGACCACGGTCCCGGCGACGAACAGCGCGATCTGGTCCTCCGTGCAGGAGCCCAGCCGGGCGTTGTTCAGATCGCCGAAGACGTACTCGCCGGGACGGATCTCGGTGATCACGCTGCTGCTGGTGGAGAACTCGACGGTGGGCGTGGAGCCGGCGCTGACCACCTCCGCGGTGACCCCGACGCCTTCGAGGCCGCGTACCGCGGTGGTGAGCGCGGCTTCCTGGTCCTGCGCGGCACGCCGGCGAGCGTCGCGACCGAGGCAGCCGTGACCGGGATAGGTGAAGACGCCCGCCGGCACCAGACCGCGCTTGCGGGCGGCGAGCGCGAGGTCGCCCGCGAGCTCCGGCGGCGCCCCGGAACGACGGGCGCCGCAGTCGACCTCGATCACGACCTGCAGGCGGTCCGGTTCGTCTCCCATCGCGTCGGCGAGGGCCTCGATCGCCGCGACGTTGTCGACGCCGACCCGCAGCCGGGCGGACTCGGCGAGCCGGCGGATCCGGGGCTTCTTCGATCCCGCGGCCCAGATCGGGTAGGCGAGGAAGATGTCGTCGAAGCCGGCTGCGGCGAAGACCTCTGCCTCGCCGACGTTTCCCGCGGTGATCCCGACCGCGCCTGCCTCGATCTGGCGCCGACCGATCTCCACGCACTTGTGTGTCTTGACGTGCGGCCTGACCTTGATGTTGTGCTGGTCGGCGAAGCCCTGCATGCGGTCGATGTTGCCCTGCATGACGTCGACCAGCACGATCGGCGCGGGAGTGTCGATCCGCTCGACCAGAGCGTCGAGTGCTCGTTGCAGCTGATTCACGCTGCCCTCCTTGTGGTTCTGCCTGGAACGATCGAAGGGAAATGATCGAGGGGCGCGGGTACTGACTCCCCTCGATGCCGAACGCGCGTGCCCCGCGATATCGCGCGCACTCGGGTACACCGCCGTCGGGGCCGCCCTACTCAGCGGTGATGACCATCTGGATCTCGACCGGGGTGTTGAGCGGCAACCCGGCGACACCGATCGCGGTACGGGCGTGCCGTCCGTTCTCGCCCAGTACCTCGATGAGCAGTTCACTGGCCGCGTTGGCGACCTGCGACTGCTCACCGAAGTCCGGCGTACTGGCCACGAAGACCAGCATCTGCACGATCCGGACCCGGTCCAGATCGCCCACCGCCTGCACGGCGGCTGCAAGGCAGTTCAGCACGGCATGGCGCGCGAGTGACCGCGCCGTCTCGAGGTCGATGTCCCTGCCGACAGTGCCCTGCCCCAGCAGCCAACCGTCCCGGTAGGGCAGCTGGCCCGAAATGTAGATGCTGGAGCCCACCGTCCGGTGGTGCACGTAGTACGGGTTCTCCCGGAGCTCGGGAAGGGCCAGCCCCAGGGCCTGAAGCCGATCGGAAGCCGAGTCGGTGTTCGCTGCCGAAGTCTCATGAGTCTTGATCATCTGTACTCGGCTCTCCTCTCGAGTAACGGCGGCGACAAAACCCCTTATGGTGGCTTAAACCCGTCAGGCTATTGTCGTTTGTCGACCATATGGCTGCCCGTCGAGCACTGTCAATACGAACTTCAACCTCGAACGCGGCCGCGGAATCAGTTCGAGAGTGCGATGTGGCGGTGCAGGGCAGCGCGCAGCGGCGGTACAGGGCAAGCGCGCAGCGGCCGTTCAGGCAAGCGCGTAGGAGCCGTTCAGGGGAGCGCCTGTGGCGTGAGACGCCAGGCGGGTTCGGGACTGACCGAGTGTCTAGGGGCACTCGCGGGCCGGGAGGAACGCCGGCCCCATCACCGTGCCGGGACGACCGCCGTCGAGGACATCATGGATACTCTGCCGTCCGCGGTCGCGCCGCGCCTCCAGCACGGCGCACCCATCGTGGCCGCGACTGAGGCCCGGACGCCGCACCAGAGTGCGGGACGGCATCCGGGCAGGCCGAGAACGGGGCGCCCGGGACGGGGCAGCGCGCGTTCGGCGACCGATGATGCGGTGCACTTGTCGTTCAACGGCACAGCGAACGCGGCCCGCCTCCCCGAGCCTCGCGACACCGCACTCCAGGGGGAGTCGCCCGCAGATACGTCGGCAACCTCGGCACGGCGCGGACGGCGTCGCCGGAATGCATGCCGATCAACGGCTACGCATGCGCCTCACCGGCCGCGACCGGCCACGGCTGCCCCACCCCGAACGAAGTCGGCGACATCGGCGCATTGTCTGGTCGCGGTGCGCGGGCGGGTCCGTCACCCGTGCGCGCGGCGGTTGCCGGACGGAAGCCGACCGATCGCGGCCACGACAGGAGGCACCCAGGACCGGGCGCAGCCGCTCGATCCGGCATACGCCCGCCTGCGGGCGTATGCCGATGCCTGCCCGTGGTCGCACACCTCGATCACCGAACGCAGCGGCGTCGACGCCGTGGCGAGCGGGCTTGGATGATTCACGCAGGCGGCATGGCCTCATGCATGCCGGGACGCGGGCTCCCCCGGATCTTCCGTCTTGCCCCCCAGCCCCATGGGGAAATGGGCAGCCAGTTCCCGGCGGAACGCGTCGGTGTCGCCGCCCAGGGCAACGGCGGCCAACCTCTCGTGCTCGACGACCAGTTGCTGCGGGTCGTCGCTGTAGGTGCGGTGGTCGACGCTGAGGTGGAGGCGCAGCTTGGTCTCCCAGCCGTTCCAGAGACTCTGCAGGACGCCGTGGCCCGAGAGATCGTAGAAGAGCCTGTGGAATCGGAGGTGCGCGTCGATGCTGGCCGGGATGTCGTCCTTCTCCATGGCCCGGCGGAGATCCTCGACGGTTTGCAGCAACTGGGGCCGCTCAGGACCGCGCAGCGCTTCGGCCGAGAGCTCGGCGGCGTACGGCTCGACACGCAGCCGGACCGAGTCGATCTCGGCGACCTCCCGAGCACTCACCTCCACGACGAAGGCCCCACGGTAGGGGATCTTCACGACGAGGCCTTCCTCCTCCAGCTTGGTCAGCGCCTCGCGCAGCGGGGACCGGCTGATCCCGAGATCCGCGGCGATGTGCGCCTCGCGCAGCTGGCCACCAGGAGGCACGGTCCCATCGAGGATGGCGGCTCGCAGTGTGCGGTAGACGCCTTCAGGCGTCGTCGTCCGCTGCTCCTGCCACTCGAACTTGTGGTCCACCCCGTGGCCCTCCCTCAGTGATTGCCGACCACTTGGTCGTTTGTCGACTATACCTCCGCCGGTTGCATCAACGTCATCGAGTGGGCTGCGCCGGTGGATCACCTCATGCACACAGAAGGGGGTCGGCGCCGTCCTGCCCAAGGCGCGCCTCTGGCGCTGTTGACAGTCCGGACACGTTTGGTCGACAATCGACCAGACAGATGGTCGACAATCGACCACAGCGTCAGACTGCTCCACTTCAAACGCACAGGAGGACCAGTGGCATTCGACATCAAGCCCAAGTTCGCGACGTTCGACATGAACGGAACGCTGATCAAGTTCAGCATCAACGACACGATGCGCGAGGTCCTGGGCGACCGACTGCCGGCCGAGGTCGCCGATGAGTACCTGCGGATCTGCAAGGCGTACCGGATCGACGAGTGCACGGGCGCGTACCAGCCGTTCCACCAGATCGTCGCGCGTTCCATGGAGCGCGCCTCGCGCAAGGTCGGCCTGGAGTACCGCGAGGACGAGGCGCGGGCGGTGTACGAGCGCGTCCCCACCTGGGGCCCGTACCCCGGTGTCACCGAGGCGCTGAACCGCCTGGCCGAGGCGGTCCCGCTGGTCATCATCACCAACAGCGACACCGCGCACGCCGTACGCCTCGCGGAGAACCTGAAGGCCCCGTTCGAGGTCGTCATCAGCGCCGAGGAGATGGGCGTCTACAAGCCGCGACTCAGCGCGTTCGAGTACATGTTTGACAAGCTCGACGTGACACCCGACGAGATCGTCCACGTCTCCGCGAGCCCCATGTATGACCACCGACCCGCGGCCATCATGGGCATCGAGAACAAGGTGTACGTCGACCGCGGCTTCGAGCACGACGAGCACTGGCTCGGCTACGAGCGGATCACCGACATCGCCGACCTCCCGGTCCTCTTCGGCCTGCCGCGCCCCTGACGTCCGAGCGGAGAACCGGAGAACACGAGAACTTGAGAACCCGAGAACAGGAGAACCGAGGAAATGGGTCACAGCAAGGCGGTGGCGGCGTGAGCCTGCCCCTGCCTCAGACCGTCAAGGGCGACTCGGCCTCGGAAAGGCTCCAGAACATCGGACTGGAGCTGCCCGACCTTCCCGGCAACGCATACTTCGTGCACCACCGGGCGGTGGACTCCAGCATCGTGGACTCCAGCATCCACATCTCCGGCCAACTCCCTTACCAAGATGGTGAGTTGCTGGGTCAGGGAGTTGTCGGCCGGGACGTGGAGCTGGAGACCGCGAAGGAGCTCGCGCGCCATGCCGTGCTGAACTGCCTTGCAGCCGCCGTGCAGGCGGTGGGCGATCTGGACCGGGTCCGGATCGTGCAGATGCTGGTCTTCGTGGCCAGTACGCCGGACTTCGGTGAGCAGTCGCAGGTCGCCAACGCGGCCAGTGAACTGCTCATCGAGGTACTGGGCGAGAACGGACGGCACGCCCGCACCGCGATCGGTGTCGCCGGGCTGCCGCTCAACACCCCGGTCGAGATCCAGATGATCTGCACCGCGGTGTAGCGACGCGTACCGAAGCGCTGGTGGTGCCGGTCGACGTGATGCGGGAACCATCGGCCGTGTGCAGGACTTCGGCGCCGAGCACTGCCTCGATTCGAGGCCATACGTCACAACGCCCATATCAAGGCCTCCCTCCAGCGCAGGTCAGCGGCCCGCAGGCCTCCCATCCGCGGGCGTGGGGGGCCTCGGGGCCGGCACCGGCACCCGCTCAGGCACCTCGCACTCCCCCGAGGAGATCGCCGCCGTCCTCTTCCTCGCGTCGTCTGAGTCCTCGTACATCAACGGGGCGACCCGCCCCGTCGACGGCGGCCACACCGCCTTCCAGCACCGGCCCACACGGTTCCCAGACACAGAAGAAGGACACGACATGAACGCGCTTGCGGCACCACCCAGAAACGGAGAGCTCGGCTTCTGGGTGGCCCAACTGGCCGACAAGAAGCCCTCGTTCCCCCGTTTCACCGGCCAGGACTCCGTCGACGTGGCCATTGTCGGCGGCGGCTACACCGGCCTGTGGGCGGCCTACTTCGCCAAGAAGCTCGAACCGTCGCTCTCCGTCGCCGTCTTCGAGGCCGAGCAGGTGGGCTACGGCGCGTCGGGGCGCAATGGTGGCTGGCTCTCGGCCATGCCGCCGGGAAACCGTGCCGCCTTCGCCCGCGCCGGCGGAGGGCTGGAGGCGAGCCGGGCGCTGCAGCAGGAGTTCGTCGCCGGCGTCGACGCGGTCCTGGACATCCTTGCGGCCGAGGGGATCGATGCCGATCAGCACAAGGGCGGAGCGCTCGTCGCCGCCCACACGCGGGCGGGGCTGGGCCGGCTTGTCACCCGGCGTGATGCCGAACTGAGGTACGGGCTGACCGACGACGAAGTCCACCTGCTCGGCCGGGACGAGTTCCAGTCCCGGATCAACATCTCCACCGTCCACGGCGGACTCTTCTACAAGCACTGCGCGCGGATCCACCCCGCGAAACTCGTCTACGGCCTCGCCGACACCCTGACCTCCATGGGCGTCAGGATCTACGAGAGCAGCCGCGTGGACCGTGTCGAGGGCAAGACCCTCACCCTGGCCGACGGGCGTGTCACCGCGGCGAAGACGTTCATCTGCACCGAAGGCTATTCGGGACAGCTGCTGGGCCGCCGGAGCCTGATCCCGGTCAATTCCTCGATGATCGTGACCAAGCCCCTGCCGGAGGAGGCGTGGCAGCGGATCGGCTGGGACGGGCCCCAGTGTCTCAACGACTCCGCTCACACGTTCATCTACTCCCAGCGGACGTCGGACGGCCGTATCGCCATGGGGGGCCGTGGTGTCCCCTACCGCTTCGGGTCCGGCACGGGGGGAGCCGGTGCGACCGCCCGGTCCACCATCGACCTGATCTCGCACAAGCTCGGTTCCTTCTTCCCGGGCATCCCCTTCGAGGTGGATCACGCCTGGTCGGGAGTCCTGGGCGTCACGCGTGACTGGAACGGCGGCGTGCACTGGGACCCGGCATCCGGGATCGGATCGTCCACCGGCTACGCGGGACACGGTGTCACGGCGGCCTATGTCGGCGGCAGGACTCTCGTGGAACTCGCCTTCGAGAAGGAAACCGAACGGACCACGCTTCCCTGGGTGGGCCACCGGGCGCCGAAGTGGGAACCGGAGCCCATCCGTTGGCTGGGTGTTCATGCCATGTACCGGCTCTTCGGTATCGCGGACCAGTGGGAAGAGCGCAGGGGCTCCAGCGAGACCTCACTCCTGGCCCGATTCGGCAGCCGCCTCGCCGGACTTCACGAGTAGACGAAAAGGAACCTGCTCTCATGGACGCAAAACTCGCAGTCATCGGCCTGGGCAGCATCGGGAGCATGGCCCTGTGGCAGGCCTCCCGGCTGTCCGGCTCGGTGGTGGGCTTCGAGGCAGCCACCCCTGCCCACGGCCGCAGTGCCGTGGGCGGGGACACCCGACTGTTCCGCATGATCTACCTCGGGAGGCCCGAGTACTACCCCATCATCGAACGCTCCCGCAGCCTCTGGGCCGAGCTCGAAGCCGAAACCGGGCAGCAGGACATCCTCACGCCTACCGGGGGCCTGTCCATCGGGACAGCGAACGGCAGCTACATCAACAGCCTCCTCGAGGCGACGCGCATCACCGGAGCCGAGCACTACGTCCTCAACCGGGAGGAGTTGGCCGAACGCTACCCTCAGCACAATCTCCGCCCCGACGACTGCGCCGTCTATGACCCCCACGGCGGCGTTCTGCGCACCGACCGCGCCGTCAGCGCTGCGGTCGCGGCGGCCCAGGCAGGCGGCGCCACCGTCCTGCAGAACACACCCGTGGACAGCATCACCGAAACCGACCACGGCGTGGTCGTCACCTCGGGCGACAGAACCTGGACGTTCGAGAAGGTCATCGTCGCCTCGGGAGGCTGGTCCCGAAAGCTCATGCCCGACCACCTCAAGGCCGTCACGGAAACCCATCGGATCGTCCTGACCTGGTTCATCGCCCAGGACGGCACACAGTTCACGCCGGAGAACTTCCCCGCCTTCAGCCGGTGGTACGAGGATCGCTCCATGTACGGCGCACCCGCCGTCGACGGCGTGACGGTCAAGGCATCGGTGGACGGACCGCTGGCCGGCCGCGCAAGGGCAACCCCCGACCCGGACTCCGTGCCCAGGGAACTCACCCGGGAAGAAGTCGAAAAGGTCACCGAGATCGTCACCGAGTTCTTCCCCGGCCTGATCCCCACCATCGCGCGCTCGGACGCCTTCCCCGACCTGTTCACCGAGGACAGGCATCCCCTCGTCGGCTGGCTGGACGAGAACAGCAGGATCTACTGTGCCACCGGGTTCTCCGGAAAGGGCTTCAAAATGGCGACCGGCTACGGCCACATCGCCGCACACGAGGCGCTCGGCAAGCAGACCATGGAAGGCCTGGACTTCGTGCGTCCGGACCGGTTCAGGACCAGGTAACCGCCCACTCCTGCCGCCTCGGCGCAATGGCCTCGGTATCGCCATCCGGCTGACGGTCGTTGCAGGCTTCAGCTCTTGATGTCCCGCAACGGTGCCGAGAACCAGCCGTATGCCGAACGCGCCCTCTGGACCGTCCTCGCCCCGGCCGCCGTCCTGGGGCCCTGCTCGGGGCGCTCGCTGTCACGGCGGCCGGTGGATTACGCATCCCGCGGCCGAGGCGGCGGGTGGCGGCCCACCCCGGAGCGCACACGGACCATCCCAGCGGGACGGCGCGGATGGTGTCGGAACGACCGCGTACGCCCGTACTCACACAACCCAGGAACTGACGGACACCACCATGCCCTCAACGCCCACCGCTCCGCCACCATCAAGGGCCCAGCACGGAGGTCGGCACCTCCATCACCTCCGGCGCGGCCATCTGCGAGATCAAGGACTGACCTGCGCATAGAACCCCAGGCGCCCCCTGCTGCTCAGGGGCTCGCAGGACCGCGCGAGCAGCCGAACCCGCGCGACCACGCCCACCACCCGAGTAACTACTCCAGCAGCGGATCACCACGCCGAAAAGGTAGTTATCGAATAGCAGGGCGAACTTGACGAACGCACCGAAGAGCTCGAGGCGGCTGGTGCGGCCAATCGTGAGATGACCCGGTCGCTGAATCACCGCCCCGCTCGTTTGACCACCTGGTGTCCGTCAACATGGCTGCAGGCAGACCGCCAACCACCATGTCAGGGCCCAGGGACGGCTGCGAGACGTGCAGGGCGAAGGCACGATTGAAGCCGCCGGAGTCGACGACTGCCAGGAAATACTCCCGCTCACGCACTTCCATCGGGCCCCCGCATCACGACGGCGCCGGTCGCCGCGCGTCACGTCACGCGAAGGCCCTCGCGGTCTTCGAGGGCGCTGATGGCGGTGGCGGTGAGGCTGTGGGTGATGTGGCCTCGCATCAGCTGGGCGGCTTCGGCGGCGCGGCTGTCCACGATGAGGGAGACGAGTTGGTGGTGTTCCTGTAGGTCCCGGGTGCGGGGTTCGTCACCGGGCGGGAGTTCGAGGCCGAGGCGTCGGTAGCGGTCGGACTTGTCCCACAGGTCGTCCAGGAGACGGATGAGGACGTCGTTGTGCGAGGCCCGGTACAGCGCCTGGTGGAAGGCGCGGTGGGCCATGAGTGCCTTTTCCCCCCATTGGCGGGTGACGGGGAGGAGCTTGTCGACGGCGGCCTGCATGGTGGCGATGTCGTCGTCGGTCCGTCGCTGGGCGGCAAGCTCGGCGGCGGTCGGGTCCAGGGACAGGCGGACCTCGAAGAGCTGGCGGGCCTCGTTCGAGTTCATGACGGAGACCCGGACGTCGCGGTGGGTTTCGACGGTGACGAGTCCCTCGCTGCTGAGACGGCGGATGGCCTCGCGCAGGGGCGTGATGCTCATGTTGAGGGACTCGGCGAGGTCGTACTGGGCGAGCCGTGACCCGGCAGGAAGAGTGCCGAAGAGGATCCGATCGCGGAGTTCTGCGTAGGCGAGGTCGCTCTTGCTGAAGAACAGGTTCTGTCCTGCCATAGCCCCCTGACCGTCCCTTTCCGGGGGTTCCCCACCCCTTGACATCCCGCAGCGGACCAGCTCACTCTAACAGGCGTCACATCTTATAAGATATGAGAAAGGCTCCGCAGTGAAGATCACCAACGTCTACGAGGGCGTCGTTCCGATCAGCTCCTCGATCCGGAACGCCTGGATCGACTTCAGCTCCATGGACTGTTCGATCGTGGCGATCGAGAGCGACGTCATCCGGGACGGCAGGCCCGTGGTGGGCTACGGCTTCAACTCCAACGGCCGCTACAGCGCCGGAGAGATCCTGCGCCGCCGGGTCCTGCCCCGCCTCCTCGAGGCCGAGCCCGGCAGCCTGCTGGACGAGCGGGGCGGACTGGACCACGCCAAGGCCTGGGACGTGATGATGCGCAACGAGAAGCCCGGCGGGCACGGCGAGCGCTCGGTCGCGGTCGGTGTGGTGGACATGGCCCTGTTCGACCTGGCCTCCAAGATCGAGGGCAAGCCGCTGTACCGGTATCTGTCCGAGCGCTACGGCGACGGGCAGCCCGACGACTCCGTCTTCGTCTACGCCGCCGGCGGCTACTACGCCCCGGGCAAGACCCTCACCGACCTCCAGAACGAGATGCGCGGCTTCCTTGACCTGGGCTACGACGTCGTCAAGATGAAGATCGGCGGCGCCGACCTGGCGGAGGACCTGCGCCGTATCGAGGCCGTCATCGACGTCCTGGACGGCGACGGCTCCCGGCTGGCCGTCGACGTCAACGGCCGCTTCGACCTCGACACGGCCCTGGAGTACGGGCGGGCCATCGAGCCCTACGGGCTGTTCTGGTACGAGGAGATCGGCGACCCGCTCGACTACCACCTCAACGCCACCGTCGCCGAGCACTACACCGGCTCCATCGCCACGGGCGAGAACCTCTTCTCCCTCCAGGACGCCCGCAACCTGATCCGCTACGGCGGCCTGCGCCCCGACCGCGACACCATCCAGGTCGACCCCGCGCTCTCCTACGGTCTGGTGGAGTACCTGCGCATCCAGGACATGCTCCGTCAGCACGGCTGGTCCTCGCGCCGCTGCATCCCGCACGGCGGGCACCAGTTCTCCCTGCACATCGCAGCTGCCCTCAAGCTCGGCGGCAACGAGTCCTACCCGGGCGAGTTCCAGCCCACCGGCGGCTTCGCCGACGACGCCGTCGTCGAGAAGAGCCGCGTCGGCCTGACCGACACCCCCGGCATCGGCTTCGAGAGCAAGGCCGCCTTCTACAAGGTGCTGCGCGCCCTGCACAGCTGACCGCCCCCCACCGCGGACGCGCACGCCACCGGGTGGGCGCCGTCGGCCGACGCCGCCGGATACGGGCGCCACACACGAGAGCGGGGACGCCCGGGCCGTGTCGCGTCCCCCGAACCCCCACGGGACAGGGCTACACCCGATCGTCGTGCAAAGGAGCACCAACGATGACAAGCACCACCACCGTCGCCGGCCGCCCGCAGCGGTCACGGCTGAGCCGTCTCATACGGGAGCTGTGGTTCCAGGTCGTACTGGCCGCCGTTCTCGGCATCGCCGTCGGCATCCTCGCGCCCGGGCTGGGTGAGGACCTGAAGCCGCTCAACGACTGGTTCATCGCGCTGGTCAAGATGATCGTGGTCCCGGTCGTCTTCTGCGTGGTCACCACCGGCATCGCCTCCATGGACAACCTGCGCAAGGCGGGCCGGATCGGCGTGAAGGCGATCGGCTACTTCCTGGTGCTGTCCCTGGCGTCCATGCTGATCGGGCTGGTCGTCGCCAACATCTTCCAGCCCGGCGCCAACCTGCACGTCGACCCCTCGTCACTGAACGCCGAAGATGTGCCCAAGACCGCCACCGAGCACGCCACCTTCACCGGCTTCATCTCCTCCCTCATCCCCGCCTCCCTGCTGGGCGCGATCACCGGGGACGCGATCCTGTCCGCGCTGATGGTCTCGATCGTCTTCGGTGCGGCCCTGAACATGGCCGGCGAAGAAGGGGTACCGCTGACCCGCGGCATCAAGGCACTGTCGGACGTCGTCTTCCGCATCGTGGGCTGGGTGATGCGGCTCGCGCCCCTGGGCACCTTCGGCGCCCTTGCCACCGTGGTCGCCACCTACGGCGCCGAGAGCCTCAAACAGCTCGGCTACCTCATCATCCTGTTCACCGCGACCTGCATCGTCTACGTCCTGGTCGTCCTCGGCGCCATCATGCGGGCCTGCCGCCTGAGCCTGTTCGGCCTCATCCGCTTCCTCAAGGCCGAACTGCTCGTCGCCCTCAGCACCTGTTCCAGCGAGGCCGTCCTGCCCCAGCTGGTACGCAAACTGGAGATCCTCGGCATCGGCCGCCCTGTGGTCGGCATCGTCATCCCCTCCGGTTTCTCCTTCAACCTGGACGGCTCCGCGGTCTACCTCACGATGGCCTCCCTCTTCCTGGCCCAAGCCATGGGCATCGACCTGTCCTGGCAGCAGCAGCTGATCATGGTCGGCGTCATGATGCTCACCAGCAAGGGCACCGCCGGGATCGCGGGCGGCGCGTTCATCGTCCTCGCCAGCACCGTCACCGCGGTCGGCCACATCCCGCTCGCCGCCCTCTCCCTGATCGTCGGCATCGACCGCATCCTCAACGAGGGCCGCGTCTTCATCAACGTCCTCGGCAACGCCGTCGCCGCCATCGTGATCGGCAAGTGGGAGAACGACTTCGACACCGAACAGGCCCGCAGGGTCCTGCACGCCCGCACCACCACGCCGCCGCAGCCCGAGTCGGACACCGCCAAGGTCGGCGCCGACAAGTAGCCGTGCCCGTCGAGTGCGGTCACCCCTCGACGGCGTACACGTCACCCACCGGCGGCACCCTCCAGGCCGCCGCACACCAGGACGGATGAGGACCCTTCCAGTGCGCACGCCCAGCGTCGCCTCCTCGATGGCCATCCGCCTCGAAGTCCCGCGGCAGGCAACGCGGTCCTTCAGCTGACGGCCACGATGGAGGCGCCGGGCAGTTCGGTCACCACCCTCGACGTCGTCTCATCCGACGCCGACCGTCTCGGCATCGACGTCACCATCACCGCCGCCTCCGCCGCCACGCCGCGAGATCATCGAACAGCTGCGCGGCATCGGGGGCGTCACGCTCGGCAAGGTCTCCGACCGTACGTTCCTGATGCATCTCGGCGGCAAGATCGAGACAGCGTCCAGCCCATCCGCAACCGTGACGACCTCTCCATGGTCCATACGCCGGGCGTGGCCCGCGTCTGTATGGCGATCGCCGAGAACCCCCGAGGACACCCGCCGCCTCACCATCAAGCGCAACTCCGCTGCGGGTCGTGACGGACGGCTCGGCCGTGCTGCGCCTCGACGAAATGCCCGGTCCCGGTACTCATCGGCCGGACGGCAGCCCGGGACGTCGTCTCGGAACCCAGCCTTGTGCCGGCTGTCACCTCGCCCGCACCCGTTCGGCGGCCGCCTCTCGACCGGGCGGCGGCATGGAGGAGCTGGCGCGAGGCGCCAGCCGCCACCCACCGACACGCCTCGCCGACCTTGGGGCCCTCGCGGTTTCCCGTCGTCGGGCGATCTGTCCGCAGAGGCCAAACGGGGGGACCCGTGCAGGTGAATCACGGGAGGTCAGACTTGTTACGGTAATTGACTGGGTACGAAGGTATCTCTTAACGTACCCACATCACAACAACGCCGTCGGCTCGACGAGGAGCACCGATGCAGCACCTGTACGACATAGATGTCCAAGTTCCGATGCGTGACGGCGTAGCCCTGGCCGCCAACGTGTGGCATCCGGTCGAGGGCAAGGCTCCGGCGCTGCTCGTGCGCCTGCCGTACGGCAAGGACCTGTTGGGCATCAGCTTTGCCTCCATGCCCAACCTCGGGACTCTGCTGGAAGCCGGCTACGCGCTGGTGGTGCAGGACTGCCGGGGCACCCACCGCTCGGAAGGCGAGTTCGTTCCCCATCTGGCGGACCGGAACGACGGCGAGGACACCGTCGCCTGGATTGCCGACCAGCCGTGGTCGGACGGCACGGTGGGCATGTACGGGGCTTCCTACGGCGGGATGGTCCAGTGGGAGACCGCCGTGACCGGCGCCCCGGCCCTCAAGGCGATCGCGCCGACCTTCACCTCGATCGACAACTACGAGGCGCCCTGGTACTCCGCGGGCGGTGCCCTCTCACTGAGCCTGGTCACGCTGTGGAACGCCATGATGTACGCGGCCGACGCACAGCGTTCCCTGGCGGCCGGCGAGGACACCTTGTCCCAGCTGCAGGAGCTCGGTCAGGCGGTGCTGTCTCACGAGTCTCTCAACGAGGTGCTGCCGACGGCCGAGGTGCCGGTCCTGGCGGCGTACGGGAAGTGGTGGGACGACTGGATGGCCCACCCGTCCCACGACGGGTACTGGGACGCCATGGAGCTCACGTCCGAGCTCAAGAACGTCACTGCCCCGGCGCTGAACATCGGCGGCTGGTACGACCTCTACATCGGGCAGACCCTGCGCACCTACACGACCGCCTGCACGCAGGCAGGCAGTGCGCAGGCGCGTGAGGGGCAGCGGCTGATCATCGGTCCGTGGGACCACGACCCCTCCTCGACAGGCGTCTACCGCGACCGTTCCTTCGGTCCGCTGGCCAGCGCCCAGATGGTGGGCCTGGGCGACTTGCAGCTGAAGTTCTTCGACCGCTGGCTGCGGGGCGACACCACCGCTCTGGACGGCGTGGCGCCGGTGAAGATCTTCGTCATGGGCATCGACCAGTGGCGCGACGAGCAGGAGTGGCCGCTGCCCGACACGAGATGGACCGACTTCCACCTGACGAGCGCCGGACACGCCAACACCGCGGACGGCGACGGGGTGTTGACGACCGAGGCGCCTGCCGACGCCGGGCACGAGACCTACCTCTACGACCCGCGCCGCCCGGTTCCCTCGGCCGGCGGGGCGTCGATGCCGACGACGCCGGGGTTCTGCGGCCCAGTCGACCAGCGGACCGTCGCCGGCCGCGAGGACGTCCTGTGCTTCGCCGGCCCGGTACTGGAGGAGGCTGTCGAGGTCACCGGTCCGGTCAGCCTGACCCTGTTCGTCTCCTCGTCGGCGGTGGACACAGACTTCACCGCCAAGCTCGTCGACGTCTTCCCCGACGGTAGAGCCATCAACCTGTGTGACGGAATCCTGCGCGCCCGCTACCGAGGCGGCCTCGCCACGGAAGAACTCATGGACCCCGGCACGGTCTACGAGATCACCATCGACATGACGGCCACCTCGAATGTGTTCCTTCCCGGTCACCGCATCCGCGTGGACGTCTCCAGCAGCAACTTCCCCCGCTACGACCGCAACACCAACACCGGCGGCGTCATCGCCCGCGAGAGCGAGGAGCAGATGATTCCCGCGATCAACCACATCCATCACGGGCCGAACCACCCCAGCCGTCTGGTCCTGCCCGTCATCGACCGGAAGGACCAGTCGTGAGCGCCACCGACCGGGTCACCGAACTGACCGCGACCTTCACGACGCCTTCCCTGAACGTGGCCGGGCTGCTGTGCGACAGACACCCCGCCGACCGCGTCGCGTTCACCGTGGTCGACAGTGACGGCAAGGCTTCCGCGCTGACCTTCGGCGAGCTCGCCGCCGCCTCCCACCGCTGCGCGCGTGTGCTGCAGGAGCTTGGCGTCGGTCCGGGTGACCGGGTGGCAACCCTGATGGGCAAGGGCACCGACCTGGTCACCGTCATCCTGGCGATCTGGCGGCTCGGCGCGGTCTACGTCCCGCTGTTCACCGCGTTCGCACCCCAGGCCATCGCCCTGCGCCTGGAGGGCGCGGGTGCGCACGTCGTGGTCGTCGACCCGGACCAGCGCCACAAACTCGACCCCGGCCCCGACATGCCGGACGACCCCCGGCGCCGCATCGTCGTCACCGGAAGCGGCGCACAGCACGGCGACGTGTCGCTGCCCGACCTCATCGCCACCGCGTCACCGGAGCCGGTGCCCGCCGTCACCACCAGCGGGGACGGACCCCTGGTGCACATGTTCACCTCCGGCACCACCGGCAAGCCCAAGGGGGTCATCCACCCCGTCTCCTACATCGCCGGATGGCAGGTCTACCTGGAGTACGGCCTGGGTGTCACCCGGGACAGCAGCTACTGGTGCGCCGCCGACCCCGGCTGGGCCTACGGCCTGTACTCGGCCATCGTCGCTCCGATGGCCGCCGGCATCCCCAGCCTGCTGCTGACCGGCGGATTCTCCCCGGAGACGACCTGGCGCACCCTCGTCGACCACCGGGTCACCGACTTCGCCGCCGCCCCCACCGTGTACCGGGGACTGCGCTCCTCGTCGGTGCCGGTGCCGCAGGGACTGCGGCTGGAGCGGGCGTCCAGCGCGGGCGAGCCCCTGACCCCCGAGGTCAACGAGTGGGCCGGTACGGCGCTCGGCCTAGCCGTGCACGACCACTTCGGCCAGACCGAGGTCGGCATGCCCCTGGCCAACCACCACCACAGCGAACTCGCCCGCCCCCTCAAGACCGGATCGATGGGCCGGTCGGTACCCGGCTGGAGCCTGACCGTCCTGGCCGACGAGAAGGACGAGCCCGCCGGACCGGGCGTGCTGGGCCGGGTCGCGATCGACGTCACGACGAGCCCGCTTATGACGTTCCGCGACTACCAGATCCCCGGGCAGAGCGCTTCCAAGTTCACCCCCGACGGCCGCTACTACCTCACCGGCGACGCCGGACGCGTCGACGCCGACGGCGACTTCTTCTTCTCCTCCCGCGACGACGACGTCATCATCATGGCCGGTTACCGGATCGGGCCGTTCGAGATCGAGAGCGTCCTCGCCCAGCATCCCGCCGTCGCCGAGTGCAGTGTCATCGGCGCACCCGACGACGTCCGCGGTGAGGTCATCGAGGCGTACGTCGTCCTGCGCGACGCCACCGACGCCTCACCGGACCTGGCCACCGAACTCCAGCTGCTGGTCAAGACCCGCTACGCCGCCCACGCCTACCCGCGCACCATCCACTTCATCGACGCCCTGCCCAAGACGCCCAGCGGCAAGACCCAGCGCTACCTGCTGCGTAACCGCCGACGCGCCGAACTCTCCAGCCGAGAGGCACAGTGACCGACACGGACCCCCTCCTCGTCGAGCAACGCGGCCCCGTCAGGTGGCTGTTGCTCAACCGCCCCGAGCGGCGCAACGCCCTCGACGCCGCTCTCATCGATGCCCTGGACAAGCAGATCACCACCGCCGAGGCGGACCCCGGCACAGCGGTCGTCGCGGTGGCGGGCAAGGGACCGAGCTTCTGTGCCGGCGGGGACTTCCACCAGTTCCTTCACCTGCACGAGCGGGGCGACAACCCGGTCGACTTCCTGACCGACGTGTCGGCCTGCTTCAGCCGTATCGCGGCCAGCCCGAAGCCCTGGGTCGCCGTGCTGCACGGTCACGCCGTCGCCGGGGGCCTCGAACTCGCCCTGGCCTGCGATGTCGTCGTGGCCGCCGACACCACGCTGATCGGCGACGGTCACCTCCAACGGCGGCTCGTACCGGCCGGCGGGTCCAGCGTCAGGCTGCCCGGCGCGGTCGGGCGGGGCCTGTCACGCCGGCTCCTGCTCACGGGCGAGCTGCTGCCCGCGACCGCTTTCGAGCACACCGGATGGATCCAGGCGATCGTGCCCGAGGCGGACCTCGACGCCACCGCCACCCGTATCTGCCACCAGTTGGCCGACCGCCACAGCCCCGCGCAGCAACGGCTCAAGACGCTGCTGCACCGGATCGACGGCATGGCCCCCGAGCAGGCCCTGCGCGAGGAACTGGCCACCTTCGCAGACAACTGGCAGGCGAGCTCGGTGGCCGACGCCCTGCGGGCCTTCCTCGCTCCCCACACCACGAAAGCAGACACCAAGTGAATCGCTACCAGGGACGGGTCGTCGCCATCACCGGCGCCGCACAGGGTCTCGGCCTCGCCATGGCGACCCGCTTCGCCGCCGAGGGCGCCACCGTCGCCCTCGCCGACGTCAACGAACAGGCCCTCACCGACGCCGCCGGAAGCATCACCGACGCCCACGACGCGAAACTCCGCACCGACCGGGTGGACGTGACCGACTCCGCCCAGGTCAACGCCTGGATCACCGGCATCACCGCCGATCTCGGCCGCCTCGACGTGCTCGTCAACAACGCCGGCATCATCCGCGACAACCGCGTCGAGGACATCACCGACGAAGACTGGCACGCGGTCATCGACGTCAGCCTCACCGGCGGCTTCCACTGCGCCCGCGCCGCGTTCGGTCCCATGAAACGCCAGGGCTACGGACGCATCATCAGCTTCTCCTCCATGTCGTGGCGCGGGAACTTCGGCCAGACCAACTACGTGGCCGCCAAGGCCGGCATCGTCGGCATGACCCGCACCCTCGCACTGGAGGGCGCCCGCCACGGCATCACCGCCAACGCCATCGCCCCCGGCCTCATCGAGACTCCGATGCTCGCCTCCATGAACGGTCCCGCACGCGACAAGCTCACCAACAAGGTCCCGATGCGCCACACCGGCAGGCCCGAGGACATCGCCGAAGCCGCGGCCTTCCTCGCCGGCGAAGCCGCCGGCTACGTCACCGGTGTGGTCCTCGACGTGGACGGCGGCATCTCCATCGGATCCTCGATCCGATAACCACGAACCCGGCGGAGAAACAGGTGATCACCAGCCCGTCGGCCCGCGTCGCCCGGCCCGACCACACTCGCCGGGCCGTAGTGACAATGCGAGCACGTAGTGGTCTCGATGGTCCTGGGGCTGGGAGGTATGGATGCAGGGTGTAATCGTCACAGCTTTCGAGGGTCCTGAAGCCCTGGGCGAGAGCTCCCGGAGCCGGAGGTCCAAGAGGGCCAGGTCCTCATCGACGTCGAGTGGGCGGGCGTGGTCTTCCCGGATCTCCTGCAGACTCGCGGGGAGTACCAGACTCGTCCCGAACTGCCGTTCATCCCCGGCTGGGAGGTGTCCGGAACGGTCCGCACGGACGGTGCCGGATTCCGTGCCGGTGACCGCGTGGCAGCGCTGCCGGTCACCGGTGGCTTCGCCCAGACAGCCGCCGTCGACGCATCGATGGTCTTTCCTCTCCCGGACGACGTCGACACCCGCCGTGGCGCGGCCCTGCCCCTGAACTACCTGACCGCGCATTTCGCCCTCAAGCACCGGGGCGCTCTCCGCCCTGGCGAGGTCGTCCTCGTCCACGGCGCCGCGGGCGGAGTGGGCAGCGCGGCCTGCCAGCTGGCCGCGGCGTACGGCGCACGCGTCATCGCGGTCGTGTCCACCGACGAGAAGGCCGAACTGGCCAGGTCGGTAGGAGCACACGAGGTCGTAGGGGTCGGCGGATTTCTCGACGAGGTCAGGACTCTCACCGACGGCCGAGGCGTCGACCTGGTGATCGACCCCGTCGGCGGCGATCGCTTCCCCGACTCGCTTCGTGCGCTACGGCACGGCGGGGGACGCCTCCTCGTGCTGGGATTCGCGGGCCGGGGCATCCCTACGGTCAAAGTGAATCGTCTGCTGTTGACCAACACCTCTGTGCTCGGAGTCGGGATGGAGGAGTACTGGCGGCAGGATCCGGAAGCAGCCCGCGTCTACTGGCACGAACTGTGGCCCTTGCTGAAGTCCGGCCGACTGGACCCACCCATCTCGTCCGTTTTCCCCCTGGAACAGGCGTCGGCCGCGCTGAAGCACCTGGACCGCCGAGAAGCCCTCGGCCGGACACTGCTGCAGGTCCGTGCCTGAGGACACCGCGGAATCGTCAGGCACCGCACCCCCAGGGACTTGCCGCCAAGCCTGGGTACGTCAGGCGATACGCTAGTACCCATTCGCCAGGGTGGCCTTCCGGCCCGGACGGCCACCCGCCGCTTCAGGCGGAGACGTTCATGGGAGACTGCTGCGGTGACGGCCCAAACTGACTCGCGTGACCGACGCCCACGCCGAACGGCGCGCAGACGGGTCGTCGACACACACCGGCGGGACGAACTGCTGCGCCAGACCGAGGCGATCATCCTGACCGAAGGCTTCACCGCGGTGACCATGGACGAGCTCGCCCAGCGACTGGGGTGCTCCAAGGCCACGCTGTACAGCCTCGCCTCCACGAAGGAACAACTGGTCCTGGCGGTCACCCGCGCCTTCTTCCGGGACGCGACAGCCGAGATCGAACAGGCGGTCCAGGCAGAGCCCGACCCCAGGCAGCGCATCCGCGTCTATCTCACCGGCGTCGGCACGGCCATGCGCCGGCACTCCCACGCCTTCTACGACGACATGGTCGGTTACGAGCCGACCGCACAGATCTACCGCACGAACTCCGCCGCCGCGGCGCACCGGGTCCACGAACTGATCGAGGAGGGCGTGCAGACCGGCGTCTTCCGCGCGCTCAACGGGCACTTCGCGGCCCAGGTCGTGGCGGTCACCATCGATGCGGTCCAGTCGGGGGTCCTCCTGGAGAGGACCGGCCTGACCGCCGGCGACGCCTTCTCCGAGCTCGGTGACCTCCTGTTGGACGGGCTCAGTTCGGAACAAGGCGCATCCGAGCCTCCTTCCACGGCTGTGCGCTCGCCCAGGGACCAGGGCTCGGCGCCCGGGTAGGGACCCGTTCCGTTCCCTGTGTCAGCCACCGAGCGCGTCAACACCAAGACCAAGCGGATCGCGCGCCAGATGCACGGACGAGCAGGCTTCACCCACCTTCCAGCGCATCCTCCTCAGACCGGAGTGTTCTGCGGCAGATCCGCGAGCTGACCGATGTCTGGGGCTTCGAGAAGTTGTTCGGCCCAGATGGTCTTTCCGGTCTGGCCGTAGCGGCTGCCCCAGCGTGTGGTGAGCTGGGCGACCATGAAGAGGCCGCGGCCGCCTTCGTCGGTGGTGCGGGCGCGGCGCAGGCGGGGTTGGGTGTTGCTGGAGTCGGTGACCTCGCAGACGAGCACCTCATCGCGGATGAGACGCAGGCCGATGGGTCCCCCGCCGTAGCGGACGGCATTGGTGACCAGTTCGCTGACGACGAGTTCCGTGGTGAAGGCGGTCTCTTCCAGCCCCCAGGCAGCCAGTTGGCGCATGGCTGCCTCTCGGGCGTCGGCAACGATGGCGGGATCGGCGGGGAATTCCCAGGCGGCGACGGCCTCTGCCGGCAGGGCCCGGGTTCGGGCGAGGAGCAGGGCGATGTCGTCGCGGGGCGGGGGGTCGCCGGCGTCCGCCAACAGGGCGTGGCCGGTACCGTCCAGGGAGCGTTCCGGGAGGTAGCAGGCGGGCAGGCGGTCGCTCAGGTGCCGGAGAGCCACATCCGGATCTTGGTCGTCGCGTGTGGTCAGCCCGTCGGTGTACAAGGCCAGGACGCTGCCGGGTTCAAGGTCGACGGTGGTGGTCTCGAAGGGCATGGCGCCGACGCCGAGCGGGGGTCCTGGGGAGACCTTGAGCACGTGTGTGGTTCCGTCGGTCCGGAGCAGGACGGGGGGCGGGTGGCCGGCGCTGGCCAGGGTGCAGCGGCAGTCGATGGGATCGTAGACGGCGTACAGGCAGGTGGCGCCGACGCTGTCCCGGTGTTCCGGAGCGGCCTCGGCGGCGAGCCGAGCGACGAGGCCGTCGAGACGGGTGAGCAGTTCCGTGGGCTCGAGTTCCAGGTCGGCCAGGGTTTGGACGGCGGTGCGCAGGCGGCCCATGGTGGCGGTGGCGTGCAGGCCGTGGCCGACGACGTCGCCCACGACGAAGGCGGTTCGCAGCGAGGGCAGTGGGATCACGTCGAACCAGTCGCCGCCGATCTCGGCTCCGCCGCCGGCGGGCAGGTAGAAACCCGCGGTCCGGGCCGCCGGGGTGTCGGTGGTGGCGCGCGGCAGCAGGCGCTGCTGCAGGGCAACGGCCACCCGGCGCTCGCGGGTGTAGCGGCGCGCGTTGTCCACGCTGATCGCGGCCTTGGAGGCGAGCTCAGCCAGCAAGGCCGCGTCGTCCTCGTCGAAGGGCTCGGGCCGCTCGGTACGCCACATCGCGACGTTGCCGAGCACGAGACCGCGCGCGAACAGCGGAGCCCAGAGGGACGAGTGCCCGTGCTCGGGGGCGAGCAGCCGGAACGCTTCCGGGTCGTCCCTGAAGGCGTTTCTCATCGTCTCGTGGTCGATGATGACGGCCTCACCGCGCTGGTAGCGCCACAGATGGGACCCTTCCGGCGTCCGGGGAATCGTCGCTCCCGGCTGAAGGAGCGTGGCGGGGTAGGGAGCGGAGTCCGCGGCCACCGCTACCCGGCGTAGGTTCAGATATCCGCTGAGGATCTTGGGGGGCTCCTCCCCCAGCAGGACGGCCTCGGAGAGATCCACCCAGGCCAGGTCCGCGAGGGCGGGGACGAGGACGTGCGCCAAGTCCTGGGCAGTCTGGTTGACGTCGAGGGAACCGCCGATCCGGGCGGCCTGGTGGAACACCTCGAGCCGACGGCGGGAGCGCTGCTCTTCCACGGCGTCGGTGTACAGCGTGGCCACCCCCGTCGGGTTTCCCCGGGCGTCTTCGAGGCGGACGGCCGACAGCGAGACGCACCGCTGCCGCCCCTGAACCTGCGGAGAGCGCATCGGCTGCTCGTGCCCGATCAGCGGCACCCCCGTCTCCAGCACCCGGCGCAACGCCGCGTACGGCGGAGACATCACGTCCGCCGGCCGTCCCCCCAGCGGCAGGGCGGCGCCGGCGAACATCCCGGGCGTGATATTGGTCCGCACAAGCTTCAGATCCATGTCATGGATGCCGATCCCGATCCGGTCCTGGGCGAGCAGCGCCCGTCCGAGGGCCGAGTCCTGTTCCGACGTGGTCACGGAACCGATGGGGACCGCCAGAACGAAGATCTCGGTGCACGCCTCCAGCGGCAGCGCCCGGAAGTCGACCTCGACCACGCCGCCCGAACGGTGCCGCAGTACCGCCCGGCCCGCCACAGGCATGATGACCTTGCCGCGCTCGGCCCGGCAACCCGCGGAGCCGTCCGCGAGCAGGTACCCGACCGACTTCCCGCACACCTCCGCTGCCGTCCGGTCCAGCATGTCGACAGCCGTCCGGGACCACCGCAACACAACCCCGTCCTCGTCCAGCAGGGCCGTCGCGATGCCGTCCGGCAAGGACAGATCAGGGCCGACATGCTGGTAGGAGGCACTCATCTCTCGCTCCCATCGCCTGGTGAGGCTACGCCCAGTATGGGCGACTCAGGCAGGACCCTGCGAGGGCGGCACTGGGACAGCGCGCATCACGAAGTCTTCACTGCCGACTGCCGAGGCCCTTCACGATCCGCGCTCCGCTCTGCAAACACAGCTCTCGTGGGAGGGCTCCAGGATTCCCCCTTGAGCCTCACCTCCGAGGCGGGTACGTTAGCTGATTATTGAGTACCCCAAAGCGTACCCCGAGGAGGTGCATGGCCCCGCAGCCGACCAGAAGCGCCGAGCATGCCGGCGCTCGGGTCAGTGAGCTCGTCGAGGTCGCGCAACGCGCTCAACGCCTCTCCCGTCGACGCACTCACCGCCGCACTGACCGAGGCCGAACAGGATCCCTCGACCAGCGCAGTCCTGGTCACCGGGTCGGGGCCGAGCTTTAAAGCGTCTCCGAGGTGCCGCTGCGCCACACCGGCGACCCCACCGACATCGCCGAAGCCGCCGCCACCTCTGCTCAACCGACCGCTGGCTACGTCACCGGCGTCGCCCTTGACGTCGACGGCTGCCTCGGCATCGGATCCTCCGTCCGCTGAGCCCCGTCGATCCCCGCCATGTTCGGAATGCGGCCCCCACAACGCGCCATACGGGCTGGCTGCCAACAGTTCAGCCCCCTGTCAAAGGAGACACATGCGCCACATCGAGATTGAGTACGACGTTCCCGTGCCGATGCGGGACGGCACCGTGTTGCGAGCGGATGTCTACCGCCCGGCAGGTGAGGGCCTGTTTCCCGTCATCGTGCAGCGCACGCCGTATGACAAGTCGGTCTCGGTCGCGGACGTGTTGCTCGATTTCCGGCTCGCCGCGCGGAACGGGTACATCGTCGTCAACCAGGACACCCGTGGGCGGGCCACCTCCGACGGTGAATGGGTGCCCTGGAAGTACGAGCGGGAGGACGGGTACGACACGATCGAGTGGGCCGCGTCCCTGCCGGGCAGTAACGGCAAGGTGGGCATGGTCGGCGGGAGCTATCTCGGGTCCACCCAATGGAGCGCCGCGATCTCCGGCGCCCCGCACCTGGTTGCGATCACACCGTCCATCACGTGGGCGGACCCGGCAGACGGTCTGCTCTTCCGTGGGGGTGCGATCGAGCTGGGCGTCAACGCGCTCTGGGGTGCTGTCACCGCGCTGGGGCAGTACCCGAAGGAAGGGCTCCCGGTCGAGGAGCTGATGGGCAGGATCGGCGCGGCCATGGCTGATATCGACGACCTGGCCACCGTCGGCTACTGGGGGCTGCCGTCCGGAAACCTGCCGGTGACCGTCCGCACAGGTCAGCCCGACCTCGGAGTCACCCGCGCGCTCGCCGACCCGGCGACCCTCGCCGAGTCACGTGTCTCCGATCACTACGCCAAACTGGAGGTGCCCAGCCTCAACATCGCGGGCTGGTACGACATCTTCGGGCAGGGCAGCCTCGACAACTACATCGGCATGCGCGCTCACGGCCGCGTCGCCCGGCTCATCGTCGGTCCGTGGCACCACGCCCTTACGGTGAGTGACACCCTCGGTCCGGGCAAGGTCGGAGAGGTCAACTTCGGTCTCGCGGCAGCGGGCCCGTTCGGCAAGCCCCTAACGGATGTCCATCTCGAATGGCTGGACCACTGGCTCAAGGACGGACCCGCGACGTCGGCCCATGAGTCAGGTGTGATGATTTTCGTGATGGGTGTCAACCAGTGGCGCCTCGAAGAGGACTGGCCACTCGCTCGCGCGAGGGACACCGCCCTCTATCTGGGCGAAGACGCGACCCTGTCCTGGGAGTCGCCGACCGACGAGAACGCCGAGTCGGACTTCACCTACGATCCAGCCGACCCTGTGATCACCCGTGGCGGCAACCTCGTCATGTCGAGCGAGTTCCCCGCAGGCACCTTCGATCAGCGCGTCACCGAAGAGCGTGACGATGTGCTCGTGTTCACCACGCCACCGCTGGAGGCCGACGTCGAAGTCACCGGGCACGTATATGCCACGCTCTTCGCAGCAACGGACGGTCCGTCCACGGACTGGGTGGTCCGCCTGTGCGACGTCGACGAGAGCGGGGTGTCCCGCAACATCGTCGACGGCATCACCCGCGTGAAGACCGACCCGTCGCGCATCGACAAGATCGAGGTCGACCTGTGGTCCACCTCGAACGTGTTCAAGGCGGGGCACCGCATCCGCGTCCAGGTGACCTCCAGCAACTTCCCGCGCTGGGACCGCAACCTCAACACCGGCGAACCGGTGACCGAAGGGACGACCGCGCGCGTCGCCCGGCAGCGCATCTTCCACGACAGCACACGGCCGTCACACATTCGGCTCCCCATCGTCGCCGACTGATCGGTGCGAAGTGAAGGACCGGGAGGCCCGGTTCCCGGTCCTTCATCAGTGGCGTCCACCAAGGTGGTGTGCGAACGGATTTGTGACGGGGCCGGCCCCGAGACGCGGGCCAAGGTGCGACGTGAGATCGACGAGCTCGGCTGTCGGCCGCAGGCGGGAGCCAGACCCTGCGCGGGCTGACCCACACCATCGACATGCTGCTGCCGACATCCGCAATCCCGTCCTCCCCCGACCTACTCGACGGCATCACGCACACGCTGGAGAACACGGAGTACCAGGTGCCGGCGGGGCGCTGCTGCAACGGCCAGAAGGCCGACCGGGTCACGTGTTCTGCAATGGCGCTTGTCCCTGCCCGAGGAGTGGGCCTCGGACACCGCTCGTCGGGCTCTCACCCGCATCCCGGCGGACGTCACGCACCACGCGAAAGTCACACGGCGGGCTGCCGGGTTCACCGAAGGACGGTGACGCGCAGGGGTGCCCGGAAGGACAACAGATCCAGCATGGGTGATTCGGTCCCACCCTGCTCCAGCCGCACTTCCGGCAGGCGATCGGCCGCCGCCCGCAGGGCCACTGCCGCCTCTGTGCGTGCCAGGGACGCTCCCGGGCAGCGATGCCGGCCGACGCCGAACGCGAGGTGGTGGCGGATGTTCGTCCGGTGCGGACGCATCCGCTCCGGGTCGGGGAAGATCTCCGGGTCGGATCCGCTGCCCAGCGGCATCAACAACAACTGGGCTCCCTCCGGGAGGTCACGTCGCCCGGTACGGTCGCGCACGCGGTGATCCGGCGCCAGGTGACCGGCGGTTCGCGTCGCAGCACCTCCTCCACCCAGTCCTCGGCCAGACCCGTCTGCCGAGCCACGCGCTGCCACAAGCCGGGCTCGGTGAGCCCTCGCTGCAGCACTGTGGCGAGGAGTTGCCCGGTGGTGGACTGGCCCGCGATGAAGACGAAGAAGCAGGCGGCCACCGCGGTCTCGACGTCCAGCGGCTCGCCGCCCGGCAGACGGTGGCGGGCCAACGCCCCGATGAACGAGCTGGGCGGGGCTGTGTTACCGCGCACCGTGTCGGTCAGCCACCGATGGAACTCCCCGACGGACTCCGCCAGTTCCAGTTGCCTTTCCAGTGGGGGCCTCCCCCAGAACAGCTCCAGCGACGCATCACTCCAGCGAATCAGGGTGGCAGGGGCAACCCCGTGGATGCCGAGGAGTTCCATCAGCACCCGGCAAGGCAGAACCTGGGCGAACGAGGTGAACAGCTCGCAGCGGCTGGTGGCGTCGAGCTCCGAGCGCGCTCTGTCGATCAACTCCTCGGCGACGCGCCGGATCATCGGTACGGCTGCGGTGACGCGCTCGGCGTTGGAGAACCGGGTCACCACGCGGCGCAGTCCGGCGTGGCTGGGGGTGCCGTTGTAGGCGAGCGCGGGTGGGAGTGTGAAGCCGGCCCGGAAGCGAGAACCCGCAGCACGGCGACCGGCAAGGCGTGACGGCGCGCAGGGCGTTGTCCGGATGGAACACGGCCGGGTCGAGCAGTACCCGGCGCACATCGTCGTAACGGCTGATAAGCCACAGCCCGGTGGCGGCGTCGTGGTGCATTGGAGACTCGGACCGCAGGGCAGCCAGCCAGGGGTACGGGTCACGGACGAAGCCGTCGCCGAACAGATCGAGCATGCCGAACGGGTCACGGGCGCCGCGGGGCAGCCCCCAAGCCGGTGCCGACAATCGCGCTGTCGGGTGCGGAGGCATGCGATGCCGGGGAAATCACGGCCGGACGCTAAACACGCCGCGCGCACAGCCCCCGGTTCAGTGTGCGCCTCATCACTCGATCACGCGCTGGAGTCCGGACAGCCGCACTGCGTCGACTACCGCCGCCGCTCCGGTCGTCAGCCGCGCACGATGTGGAAGGCAGGCGATCGAGCGACATGGGCTCTCACCGCCCGGTACCACCCTCGACGAGGCGTCGCGGCGAGGGGAGCAGGGCATCGATGTCCTGGCCGGTCGGCTACGTCGTCTCACGGTGGATGAGGGCGAAGATGTCGGCCGCGCCGGGCCGGCTCGGCGCAGTCGGGGGTGGAGCGCCGACCATCGAGAGGACGCTTGAGGCGAGATTGTCGGCTGCTGCGGTGAGGTCCATCCCGATGGTGGTCAGGGCTGGTACGGAGAGGGAGCTTACGGGGAGGTCATCGACGCCGACGAGTGCCAGGTCGTCCGGGATGGTGATGTGCTGCATGCGGCAGCTCGCCAGGACGGCGAGAGCGATCAGGTCGTTGAAGGCGGCCACTGCTGTGACCGGGGTGGTGCCCTGCGTCCACTCGGCGACGGCGTTCCGGGCACTGTCCCGGGAGTAGCGCATGCTGACCACCTGCGGCGCGGGCAGGCCCAGGTCGCTGCACGCTCGGGTGGCTCCCCGCAGGCGCGGTCGGCAGAAGGGGAGCTCTCGGGGGTCGTCCAGCGCGGCGTAGCCGATGTGCCGGTGCCCGCGTGCCGCGAGGTGCTCGATCTGCAGGCGTCCGATGTCTTCCTGGCTCAGTCCGGTCAGGTGGGTGCCGTCCGGTGTGAACACACCGTCGATCAGGGGGATTTCCGCTCGATGCAGTGACTGCGTGTCGTCGGGGGACAGGCTGCCGAACGCGACGACCACCGCCGGCTGGACGTGCTGCCACAGCTCGGCCAGCGGCGTCGTGGTCCCGGCGTGGTGCAGGTACACGCAGGTGTAACCGGCCTCGCCCAGTGATCGGCCGAGGGCCAGTTTGAACTGCTCCATGGCCTCGGCGACGGGGAAGTCCGGAACCACGCAGAGCACGACCTTGCTACGGCCCTTGCGCAGCGCACGGCCGGCCCCCGACGGCACGTAGCCGAGGCGCTTCGCCGTGTCCAGCACCCGTCGGCGGGTCTCCGCGGAGAGGCCGTGCTCGTCCCTGCCGTTGAGCACGAAGCTCACAGTGGTCTGTGAGACCCCGGCCTCGCGCGCCACATCCTTGCTGGTGACCCTTGGCAACGCCCCTCCCCGAACCCTTGCCACACTTTCGGACACAGGCTACGGTACGGCAATCAGCCACCTAATACGTATTAGATCGCTGCATTGGTTGCCGCAATGGCCTGCAGGGGATGGACGCCCCTCACCTGATTTGCCCGAGCCGCCCACCCCAACTGTTCACCGTCCTCGTACGCGCCGACGGGGTGGATCCGCACGAAGAGAGATCTGTCATGGACGACACGATCCCCGTCAGCACTGACACCACACCCGGCCGCGTTGCGTCCGCCGCCGATCCGGTCTCATGACCACGGCACTTCCGCGTCAAGCCGCTTCGACGCCCCCGAGCCTGGCTGCTCGCGCCACGGACCGGTCCTGACCCGCCCTGACGGTTGCCGGGCACTCGCCGTGACCACCAGGCCGAGCAGGCCTACCGACGCCTGCCCGCAGTCCCCACACAAGTGACAAACGCGTGTCAGCACGCGACTCGTGGCCCAGTTATGACTTCCAGGAGAAGACGCATGAACCGCAAACCATTGATCGCGCTGCTTGCCGCGTCAGCGCTGGCGCTCGGCACAACAGCGTGCGGCGCCGGCAGCGAACGGGGGGACGGATCGGAGCGCACCAGCGCGAAGGAGTTGCGCATCGGCCTCTCGTTCGGGCCGTTCACACTCGACCCGGCCAAGGACGCCGGCGGAGCGCCGAACGTGATGCGTTCGCTGACCAACGAGTCCCTGTTCCGCATGAACGCCGACTACACCGCGAGCCCGGCTCTGGTGAACGACTACAAGTACGTCGGAGACGGGAACAAGGTCTTCGAGTTCACCCTCAAGAAGGGGATCCGCTTCACCGACGGAAGTCCGCTGAACGCGGCGGCGGTCAAGACCTGGCTGGAGTATTACGCGAAGCAGCCAGGGCCGTTCACCTCCACGCTCTCGATCGGCTCCATCCAGGCCAAGGGCGAGTACACGGTCCGGCTCAACCTCGCCTCGCCGTCCCCGATCGTGCCCCTGCTCCTGTCCCAGTACGGAAACCGGGGCGCCCTCTCGAGCCCCAAGTCCGTCGCCGACCCCGACAGCCTGGCGAAGGGCACGTACGGCGTCGGTCCCTACGTCCTGGATCCCGCCCAGTCCGTGACCGGCGACCACTACACCCTCGTGCCCAGCAAGCACTACCACGATCCGTCGGCCGTCCGTTTCAAGAAGGTGACCGTTCGTATCATCCCCAACCCGTCCTCGATGTTGCGCGCGTTCCAGTCCGGGCAGATCGACTTCGGCAACCTGGACCCATCCACCGCGCCCGCGGCGGAGAAGGCGGGCGTGAAGGTGATGCACTGGCGCAGCGGCACCATCGCGGTGACGCTCGCCGACCGCAACGGGACAGCCACCAAGCCGCTCGCGGACGTCCGGGTACGACAGGCGCTGAACTACGCCATCGACCGTGAGGCGATCACCAAGGCGATGGTCGGCGAGTACGGCCGGCCCACATCCCAGTACCAGACCGAGCACACCGACCCGGCCCTGGAAGACCGCTACCCCTACGACCCGAAGAAGGCGAAGGCGCTGCTCGCCAAGGCCGGCTACCCGAACGGGTTCAGCATGGCCGTGGTGGACCCGGGATCCATGGTCGGTAACTGGGGCGACCCGACGATGCAGACGGTCGCGAAGTACTGGGAAAAGGTCGGCGTCCGCGTCAAGGTCACACAGGCGACCACTGACTTCATCCAGCAGGCGCTCTCGAAGAAGTTCGCCGCGATGCAGTGGGCACCGGACACCTCCCCGACGTCGATCGCGTACTCGCTCCTGTATGGCCCCAAGGCCTCGATGAACCCCTTCGGTGCTTCGAACGCCAAGATCGACGCGCTCTACGACAAGGGTCAGACACAGCAGGGCGACCAGGCAGCGAAGACGTTCAGAAAGCTCGACAGCATGGTCACCGAGCAGGCCGTCCATGTGCCGATCTACGAGTACCACATCCCGTGGGGCATGAACGAGCACATCACCGGAGTCAGGAAGACCTGGGTGGTCTTCGGCGCCGACCTCGGTTGGAAGGGCTGACGATGGCCGACTCGTCGGTTGACGCGATGGGAGCGCCGCTCACGCGCTCCCCTCGCGGGCGCGCCCTCCGCAGACGCGGCACCGGAGGTGGCAGGCTGACCTCGCTGCTGGCCCGCCGCATGGTGACGGCAGTCCCCTTGCTGCTCGTGGTGTCGAGCTTCAACTTCCTGTTGCTGTCGCTCACCCCGGGAGATGCCGCACGGCAAATGCTCGGAAGCAGTGGCACACCGGAACAGTACGAAGCTCTGCGTCGGCAACTCGGGCTCGACCTCCCGGTCCACGAGCAGTACGAGCGCTGGCTGAGCTATGCGGTCTCGGGTGACTTCGGCAACTCGATCACCAGCGGCACTCCGGTCCTGGAATCGATCATGAGCCGAGTGCCTGTCACCATGTCGCTCATCGTCGGCTCTCTGCTGGTGAGCGTCGTGGTCGGCGTCGGCCTCGGCGTGTTCAGTGCCGTTCGTGGTGGGGTGATCGGCAGGGCGGTCGACGCGCTCGCTCTCCTCAGCTGGGCGCTGCCGGTCTTCTGGGTCGGCTCCGTGCTGGTCGTCGTTTTCGCCATCAAGCTCGAGTGGTTCCCCGCGCTGGGCTACGTGCCGTTCACCGAATCGCCCCAGGGCTGGGCCCGATCGCTGGTGCTGCCGGTGGCCGCACTCTCCCTTGGCTCCGTTGCCGCGGTCCTGAAGCAGACCCGGGAAGCCATGCTCGACGTGCTCGGAAGCGAGTACATCAGGATGGCCGCCGCCAATGGGATCAGCCGGACCTCACTGATCTATCGGCATGCGCTCAAGAACGCCGCCATCCCGGTCGTCACCGTCCTGGGTATCCAGACCGTTGGCCTGCTGGGCGGCGCGGTTCTCATCGAGAGCGTCTTCTCCGTGCCGGGCCTTGGTTCGCTCGTGGTCAGCTCGGCCCTGACCCACGACATTCCGATGGTCCAGGCCGTCGCGGTGTTCTTCACCGTGGTCGTCATCATCGTCAACCTGTTGGTCGATCTCGCCTATGGGCTGCTCAACCCGAGAGTGAGCGCAGCATGACTGTGACCGTGCCTGCTGCCGAACTTTCGGCATCATCCTCCGTGGCGCCCCGCTTCGTGCGCCGCCTGATGCGACGGCCGCTGGCCATCGTGTGCGTGGCGTACCTGGCGATCCTCGTCGTGATCGCCATCGCCGCCCCGATACTGATGCCACATGTCGGGACCGAAAGGGCGGGCGATCTCGCAACGTCCCTGCACGGCCCGAGCGCCGCTCACCCCCTTGGCGTCGACAGCCTGGGCCGCGACGTCCTCCAGCGGCTGCTGGTCGGCACCCGGGTCACGTTGGTCGGCGTCGTCGAGGCGATGGCGGTCGTCCTGGCGCTGGGCATCCCCATCGGGCTCGTGGCCGGCTACGTCGGCGGTAAGGCCGACCGGGCGATCATCTGGCTGGCGGACCTCGTGTTGTCGCTGCCGGCGATCATCCTGGTCATCGTCGTGCTGTCGGTCTTCCCGCAGAGCACGGCAGCCGCGATGGTGACTCTCGGTGTCCTGGCCGCGCCGGGTCTCGTGCGCGTCGTGCGAGCCGCGACACTGCCGGTGCGCGAACAGCTCTACGTCGCCGCCGCCCGGGTGTCCGGCATGTCGCGGACCTACATCATCACCCGGCACGTGCTGCCGCGGGTCATGGGACCCATCGTCGTGCAGGCATCCTTGTTGGCGGCAACTGCCCTGCTGGTGCAGACCGGGCTGGCCTTCCTCGCCCTCATCGCCGCCCCACCCGAGCCGAGCTGGGGAGGGATGGTCGCGGACGGGGTCGGCGCCCTCTTCCAGCAGCCCTGGCTGATCTGGCCGCCCGGCCTGGCGATCGCGCTGACCGTGCTGGCGTTCGGACTTCTGGGCGACGCGGTCAGGGACGCCGGCACGGAGGGCTGGTCTCCGAAGTCCGCCCTCCCGCTGGGCGACAGGCACCGAAGCGCGCCCACGCGAGCCGCCGCTGTCGTTCCCGCGAGCACGAACGACAGTCTGCTCTCGGTCCGCGACCTCACGGTGTCCTACACCACACCCGCCGGCCCCATACTTGCGGTCGACGGTGTGACCTTCGACATCGCCCGGGGAGATACCGTCGGAGTCGTCGGAGAGTCCGGCTGCGGGAAGACCACGACGGCTCTCGCCGTCATCGCGCTGCTAGGCGGCGGCGGACAGATCGACTCCGGACACGTCCTCTTCGACGGCAGGGACCTCGCGGCCCTGTCGGAGTCCGAACTCCAGGCCGTCCGCGGTACCGAGATCGGCTACGTCTCCCAGGAACCGATGGTCGCGCTCGATCCCGCCTTCCGGATCGGCTGGCAACTCGCCGAAGCCGTCCGGATCAACACCGGAATGAGCCGCGCCAAGGCCAAAAGACGCGCCGTCGAACTGTTGGAACAGGTGCAGCTCCCCGAGCCCCATCTCGTGGCTCGACGCTACCCGCACGAACTGTCGGGCGGCATGGCCCAGCGCGTCGTCGTCGCGCGTGCCCTCGCCGGGGAACCGAAGCTCCTGATCGCCGATGAGCCGACCACCGCCCTTGACGTCACCATCCAGGTGGAGATTCTCGATCTGATGCGCACACTTCAGCGCGACCGGGGCATGGCGATCATGCTGGTCACCCACGACCTGGGCGTGGTCGCCGACATGTGCGACCGGGTCGTGGTGATGTACGCCGGCCAGGTCGCCGAACGCGCCGACGTGAAAGAGCTGTTCGGCAACCCACACCACCCCTACACCCGGGCACTGCTCGCCTCGAATCCGCACAACCAGCACAGCTCGGCGGTGCTGCCCACCATCCCGGGGGCGGTCCCCATGCCGGGCTCGTGGCCGCAGGGCTGCCACTTCCAGTCAAGATGCGCACACGCCACCGACCAGTGCGGCAGCGGCGGGATTCCCCTCCTCCAGATCGGTGCCTCCCACGAGGCCCGCTGCCTCTACGCCCACCAGATCGAAGGTGCATGACGTGAACGACGAGACGAACCTCCTCGAAGTCCGCGATCTGTCGGTGCACTTCCGCCGCGGCCACGGCTCACCCGCCCTGCGAGCCGTCGACCGGGTGAGCTTCTCCGTGGCCGAGCGGGAGACACTGGGCGTCGTGGGCGAATCAGGCTCCGGCAAGACCACCATCGGCCGGGCCGTGCTCGGTCTGGTGTCGCCGACCGACGGCCAGGTCGAGTTCGCGGGCGAGGACATCACTCGGGCCGACCACAAGCGACGTCGTGCGCTCAGCCGCGACCTGCAAGTGATCTTCCAGGATCCGTACAGCTCCCTGAACCCGACCCGAACCGTCGCTCAGACGCTGGGCGAGTCGCTGCTGGCGGAGAAACTGACCGGAGACGAGGTCCGCAACCGGGTCACCGCCATGCTCGAGCGCGTCGGACTCCCCGCGACCGCCGCGGACCGTTACCCGTCGAGCTTCTCCGGCGGCCAGCGGCAACGCATCGCCATCGCCCGGGCTCTGGTCGCACAACCGCGGCTGGTGATCTGCGACGAGCCGGTCAGCGCGCTGGACCTCTCGGTCCAGGCCCAGGTGCTCAACCTCCTCCGGGAGCTGCAGGACGAGTTCGCCCTCGGCTACCTGTTCGTGGCCCATGACCTGGACGTCGTCCGGCACCTCTCGCACCGCATCATGGTCCTCTACCGCGGACAGATCATGGAGCAGGGACCCGCCGACACGGTCTACGCCGCGCCGATGCACCCCTACACCAGGACCCTGCTCGAAGCAGCGCCCGTCCCGGACCCGGTGCGCCAGGCAGAACGCCGCCTGCGACGTGTGCGCACGGGTGACAACACCGGCCCCGTCTCCGCCGCAGGATGTCCCTTCGCCAGACGTTGCCCACACGCGGCCCCGCTGTGCCACGCCGAACGGCCAGCGCTCGAACAGACCCCGGCAGGCACGACCGTCGCCTGTCACCGGTGGCGAGAACTCAGCACCGCACCGACGGCGGTGGCGGCCGCATCGACGCCTTCCGTGCGCTGAACAACGCCGTCGCCGACATCGCACGCACTCCGCCTGTCGAACCCGGACGGAGGCTCAAGGTCCCCACCGGTCTGCCCCAGCTCACGGCCCCGGCCACCGCTGGCTCACTCATCGGGGCTTGGCGGCCGCGGCTCGCGTTTCCTCGTCAGCGGCGCGTCCGCCCTGGTCCCGCCGGTCCGCCGGTCCGCCGGCCATGGGCATCCACTCGATCCGATAGCCGAACGGAACCTTCCATGACCATGGTCACCACGCCCGCAGGGGTGTCACTCAACTACGACACCTTCGGCGATCCCGGCCGCCCCCCGCTGCTGCTGATCCAGGGCCTCGGCGCCCACATGCTCGGATGGCACGCCGATCTGTGCCGACAACTCGCCGACGCCGGCTTCCACGTCCTCCGCTTCGACAACCGGGACGTCGGCCTGTCGCAGAAGTTCCCGCGAGGCGGCTACACCCTGGCCGACATGGCGGACGACACCGCGGGCCTCCTCACCGCGCTCGACATTCCCGCAGCGCACATAGTGGGACAGTCCATGGGTGGCATGGTCGCCCAACAGCTCGCACTCGACCACCCCAGGCGAGTGCTGACCCTCGCCCTGATCTACACGGCGCCCAGCACGGACTTCATCGCCGGGCGCGACCTGGTCGACGAGCGGACCCACCGTCCCCGGGCCCGCGATCGCGACGAGGCGATCGCGCTGTACCTGGACAACGAAGCGGTGTGCGCCTCACCCGGATACCCCCAGGACATCGCCTGGCTGCGCGAACTCGGCGGCCAGATGTACGACAGGGACTACGACCCCGACGGCGTCGTGCGTCAGGTGGAGGCGCTCGACAACTCTCCCGACCGTACGCCTCACCTGCACCGCATCACCGTGCCCACCACGATCCTGCACGGCGACGGCGACCGCTTGATCGATCCCGGTGGGTCCACGGTCATGCACGAACTGATCGCGGATTCGAAACTGATCGTTCACCGCGCAATGGGCCATGAGCTTCCCCGTCCGCTCTGGCCTCTGATCATCACCCAGATCCGGGACAACACGGCACGAGGGAGTGCGTGACATGACAGCAGTACAGGTGGAAGGACTCGTCTCCAGCGGATTCGAGGCGATCGCGGACGCCTTCGCCGACAACTTCCGGCAGCGCGGCGACACGGCCGCCTCCTGCGTGGTGTACGCCCAGGGAGCGCCGGTGGTGGACATCTGGGCCGGGCAGACCGCCCGGGGCTCCTGGATGCCCGACACCCGCACCGTCATGTTCTCCGTCAGCAAGGGCGTCACCACCGTCTGCCTGCTGATGGCCGCCGAGCGCGGCCTGATCGACCTCGATGCCCCGGTGGCCAAGTACTGGCCGGAGTTCGCCGAGAACGGCAAGGAGGCGACGACGGTACGGCAGCTTCTCGCGCACCGGGCCGGCCTGGTGGCACCCGTGGCGGATATGACGGTGGAGGACCTGCGCGCCTGGCAGCCGGTGGCGGACGGGCTGGCTCGGCAGGCGCCGGCCTGGGTCCCGGGGACCGAGTACGCCTACCACGCGCTCACCTTCGGCTGGCTGGCCGGCGAGGTGCTGCGCCGGGCGACGGGACTGCGGCCCGGTCAGTGGCTGCGCAAGCACGTGGCAGCTCCCCTGAATCTGACGATGACGTACGGCGCCGATCCTGCGTCAGCCGATTTCCACCCCCTGGCGGACCCGCTGCCGATCACCGACCCCGAGGCCGCCGCGTTGCTGGCCGCGGCTTTTGCGTCACCGATGGTCGAACGCTCGATCAGCCTGGGCGGTGTCTTCGACGCCGCCAACCTCGTCCCGTCCAGCAACGGAGAGGCATGGCTGTCAGTCGAGATACCGGCGGGCAATCTCGTGACCAACGCCCGCAGCCTGGCGCGGCTTTACGCGGCCACAGTGGGCGAGGTCGACGGAGTCAGGCTCCTGGGCCCGGACGTCGTCCGAGATGCCCGCGCGGTTCGCTCCGAGGGCCGTCCGTTCGTGGGGCCCGACGCGGGCGGTCGCTGGGGCACCGGCTTCATGATCAGTTCGACCCAGCGGCCGATGGCCGGCCCAGGCAGCTTCGGCCACGACGGCTTCGGCGGATGCCTCGGCTTCGCCCACCTGGAATCAGGCATCGCGTTCGCCTACCAGACCGCGCGGCCCGGTGGCCTGCCCGACGATCGAGCCGACGCGCTCTGCCGCGCGCTGCGCGCCTGTCTGTGAACCCGACCCCTACATGTCACATGCCGAAACCGTCCACCGAAGAACCGGAAACCAGGCCATGACCACGACACTCCCACGTCACACCACTCTGGCACCCCCGAGCCTGGCCACTCGCGCGACGGACCGGGCCCTGACCCGCCTGATGCGGTTGCCGGGCACGCGACATGGCTACCAGGTCGAACGGAACCTTCCGACGCCCGCGCGTGACGGCGCCGTCCTGGTGACGGACCACTACGCCCCCGTCACCGGCCGACCGAAGGGCACCGTCCTCCTGCGCACCCCGTACGGGCGCGGCTTTCCGCATGACCTGGAGGCCAGGGTCTACGCGGGCCATGGCTATCACGTCGTGCTGCAGAGCTGCCGCGGCACGTTCGGCTCCACGGGAACCTACTACCCGATGGAGAACGAAGCCGACGACGCCCAGGACGCGGTCGCATGGTTGCGCACCCAGCCGTGGTTCGACGGGCGGCTCGCCACCTCCGGGGGGTCCTATGTGGGCTGGACCCAGTGGGCGCTGCTGATGGACCCGCCCCCTGAGCTGCGCACGTGCTTGATCGCCGTGGCACCGCACGACATGCACAACGCGGTTCACGGAGGCGGAGCGTTCCACCTGGGCGACTTCCTGCCCTGGGCGGAGACGGTCGTCCATCAGGAGAAGTACCCCGGGCTGCGGGGCGTGACCCGGCTGCTGACCCTGAACCGGCGACTGGCCCCGGTCTTCGGCGCCCTCCCCCTGGCCGACGCGGCCGACGCGGCGACCGCGCACCGCGCGCAGTGGTTCCGGGAATGGCTGACGACTCCGGACCCCGACGATCCCGTGTGGGACCGGCTCAAACTCGACGACGCCCTTCAGCGGGCAAACATCCCGGTGCGGCTCGTCGCCGGCTGGCAGGACCTCTTCCTCGACCAGACCCTGCACCAATACCAGGCGCTGCGTGCGCGCGGAGTCGACGTCTCGCTCACCGTCGGCCCCTGGACCCACCAGGAACTGGGCCAAAAGGGCATGGGGCGCCTGCTCCGCGCCAATCTCGAATGGCTGGAGACGCACCTCGCCGACGAAGCGCCGGCACACCCACGCTCCACACCCCCCGTCGAGGTGTACCTCACCGGGCAGGGCGCCTGGCGACACCTGGCCGAATGGCCACCGGAGGCCCGCGAGACCGTGCGCTACCTGCAGTCGGGCGGCAAGCTCCTGGCCGACGAACCGAGCAGCGGCGCGCCGTCCACATACGTCTACGACCCGGCGCACCCCACGCCGACCCTCGGTGGTCCACTGCTCGTCCCCGGCGGTGGCGCCAAAGACAACGCCGCTCTGGAGAGCCGCTCCGATGTGCTCACCTTCACCACCGACCCGTTGACCGCGCCGCTGGAAATCATGGGCACACCCGTCGTCGAGCTGGCGCACAGCAGGAGCAACCCGCACGCCGATGTCTTCGTACGGCTCTGCGACGTCGACCCCAAGGGCGTGTCCCGCAACTTCGCCGAAGGACTCCTCCGCCTGGACCCCACCTCGCCCCTCGACCAGGTGCAGACCGTGCGTGTGCGGTTGGACGCCTGCGCACACGAGGTCAAGGCCGGACACCGGATCCGCCTGCTCATAGCCGGTGGCTCCCACCCCCGATACGCACGCAACGAGGGCACCGGCGCAGCGCCCGGCACCGGAAGCGAGTTGGAGCCGTGCACGCACACCATCCACCACGACACCGGCGCGATCTCCCGCGTGCTCCTGCCGACGCCGTCCAGGTGATGACACGGTCGGCCGCGGCCAGCGCCGCGTGAAGCTCATCGAGGGTCAGTTCGGTGCAGGAGGCAGGGCTGTTCGGCTGCTGGCGCCAGGAGTCGGCCAGCATGCCGGCGTCGTAGCCGGTGTCGTTCACGAGCCGTATCGCCACACGCCGCGCCTCCTCAAAGTCGCCGGTGACGGGGATGGCGAGGCGGCCGGGCGTTCCGGCCGGAACGCCCCGGGTGCGCTCAGGAGGGCAGCGCGGTTGCGCTGGACGTCCGCGCGGGGCTTGCGTCCCCGCTGCTCACCGGCGCTCATGCACCCTCCTGCCTGCCGTGATCCTGCGGCCGCATCAAAACGGATGCTTCCTCCGTAAACCTGGCGAGAGAGAAACGGAGGCGGCATCCGATCAAACCGGCGACCCCGACCACGGAGTCCGGACAGTCCAGGGGGCCCACCTGTCTGGCCGCAGAGCGCAGGACAAGAGCCGTGCGGAAGCGGGTGCGCGGGGTGCCGCCGGTCCCGACGCCTTCCGGCGTCCTGGACCGTGAACCGCATGCATCACGAGCGCCCCTGACCGGATTCGGCACACAGGTCTCCAGCTTTTCGGCCCCTCCCGCGCCGAGCCCGGCCGGTCCCCGGTCCAGGACGTCAGGGGGTGAGCTGTTGGTGTCCGATGACGGAGAGCAGTTCGAGTTTGCTGTGGCTGTCCGTGCCGGGGCGGGTGGTCAGCACCACCAGGGTCTGGGCGCGGTTCTCGGTGAACAGGAGCTGGGCGTCGACGTCGACGCGGCCAAGTTCGGGATGGAGGAGGGTCTTGCAGTCGTCGTAGCTTTGTGCGACTTCCTGCAGTTCCCACATGCGGACGAATTCGGGGCTGTGTTCCTGGAGTTCGGCGAGGATCCGGGCGGCTCGGGGGGTGTCGCTGCCGGCTGTCAGCGCGGCCCGCAGGCGTGCTGCATGGGCGCGGCCGTGGTGTTCGTGGACCTCCTCGGGATACACCAGACGCTCGGCCGGGTCCATGAACCAGCGGTAGTAGCCGCTGCTGGCCAGACCGGTGTGGCGGGTCTGGTCGCCGAGCAGGGCGACGGCCAGGGGGTTCATCGCGAGGGTGTCGAGCAGGTCGGTCTGCACCAGGGCCGGGGAGTCGTCCAGGCGGTCCAGGACCCGCATCAGGGTCGGGCTGACGTGTTCGGAGCGGTGGAAGCGGGCCGGGGCGTTGTGGCCGATGAGGGCGAAGAGATGGTCGCGTTCGTCCAGGGTCAGCCGCAGTGCCCGGGCGAGGGAGGTGGTGATCTGGACGGAGGGCTGCGGAGCACGCTGTTGTTCCAGCCGGGCGTAGTAGTCGGTGGACATGCCTGCTAGTTGGGCGACCTCCTCGCGGCGCAGCCCCTGTGTACGCCTGCGCGGCCCCTCGACCAGCCCGACGTCGCGGGGCCGCAGCGCCTCACGTCGGTGGCGCAGGAATTCCGCCAGTTCCTTCTTGTCCATGCCGTCCATCCTCGCCGCATCCTGCCCGGCTATCCAGAGACTGCCGATCCATGGCTGAGCCCTCCCCTCCCCTCCGCGAAGCCGCTCGTACGGCCGACGCGAGGGGCGCGCGCAGCGAGACGCCCCGATGACCACCTACCCCAGCGTGACCCGCTGGGCAATTCACCGCCTGTCAGCGATACGCCGCAGGCCGTCGGCATGGAAGGCGGCCTGCGGCGACGCTCTCCGTCGAGGACTCCTGACGCTTTGGACGGGCCCCGGGCCTCGTCGCCCGGCCCGGCCGATAGGACGAGGTTCGTAGTGTGACGGCCCTCGCGTGCTGTTGTTTCCCGTCGGAAATAGCAGGTCGGTCAGCTGCCGGCGATCATGGCGAGGACGTCGTCGTAGGAGCCGGTGGCCACTGCGTCGCGGATGAACCTAGCGCGCTCGACGACAATCTCCTTCGCGTCGGGCTTCTCGCGGAGCAGGTCGAGGGCCTCGGTGAGGAAGTCGTCCAGCGGCATGGCGTGTTCGCTGTCCTGCTGGCCGAGCAGGGTGGTTTGCACGCCCGGCGGGACCATCTCGATCACCTGGACGTCGGCGTCAGCGCCGACGAGCTGGATGCGCAGGCTCTCGGAGAAGGAGTGCAGCGCGGCCTTGGTCGCGCTGTAGGTCGGGGTGCTCTGATAGGGGACGAACGCCAGCGCTGAGGTGACGTTCATGACGACCGCGTCGTCCTTGCCCGCGAGGAGGGGCAGGAAGGCGTACGTCATCCGGATCGTGCCGAGCAGATTGGTCGCGACGTGGTCCTCGGCGACTTGGAGTTCGGCCGGGTCGAGGAGGTTCTCCCGCTGCATGATGCCGGCGTTGTTGACGAGGACGTTCAGCCCCGGGTGGCTCGCTGCCACAGTCTCACTCGCCCGGGCGATCGAGTCGGGGTCCGCGACATCGAGGACGAGGGCGTCGATGCCCGGGTGCTCGGCCGTGATCTCGTCGAGGAGTTCCTTGCGCCGGCCGGCGACGATCACCTTGTTGCCGGCCTCGTGCAGACGCAGGGCCAGGCCGAGGCCGATACCCGAGGTTCCGCCGGTGATCAGGATCGTGTTGCCGGTCATCTTCATGGGGGACTTGCTCCTTCGGTACGGCGGGCCGGTGAGCGCCCGCAGCCTCGACCGTAGGCGCGCCCGCTAAGGGGCGGGAGAGGACCGCTTATCCATGGACCGGCACTCCCTGGCTGAGCCGCAGACGACGCTCCTGCCGGTCAGCGCCTCCAGAGCGGGCGTAGCGAGCCACCGGTAGGAGAACCCGGTGGCCAGGAGCACAGCCTGTGCGGTAACGGTGGGTCCGTCGTTGCACCGCAGCACCCGCGCGGACCTGGGCCGGCTCCAGCATCCGCTGGCCTCCGCGGCAGCTCTGCTCCGCGTGAACAACCAGCGCCTTCCCATCTCTCGGCACCGACAGCCCATGGCCCTGGGTCAGCTGCCGGTCACACATCGAACGCCCTGGACCGAACGCAGACGAGTCACCAGCCGCAGACTCCGATGACGCCCAGGCACTGTCGTCGTGTCACCGCGGCCCACCTGTACGACGAAACCGGCTCTGTGACGAACTCGCCGGTAAACCCCTCGACCTGGACATGGCTGCGCCGTCTAGCCTCGCGCTTTCACAGGGTGGAGTGTCCCAGGCTTGATCAAATAAGAGCGACCGAGGATAGGGCCCGAGGGCTGCGTGAGCCCAGGGGTCTCATTTCGATGGAATTGCTCTACTGGTCCTCGCCTGTCCTGTCGGAGGTTCCCCTCTCCGGCATACCGCGCGGGTGCACCCCGTCGATGACGAGTGTCAGCAGGCGGTCAGCTTCGGCTGCGCCGTCTTGGTCGTGTTCGGTGGCCAACGCGATGGCTCCGACGAGTTTGAGTAGTTGGGTGATGGTGACGTCGGGGCGTACGGCCTGAGCCTGGTGAGCGCGCGCGAGTAGTTCGCTGCCGGCGTTCACGATCATCGTGTGGCAGGTGTCCCCCAGAGCCGGATCGCCGGCACCGGGCATAAGGGATGCCCCCAGACCCCTGTTGGTCACGGCGTGGGTGCCGACGGCCTGGAGCCAGGTGACGAGCGCGGCGCCCGGGTCGGGCTCGACGGCCAGATCATGCGCCTTGGCGCACAGCGTCTCAACCCGGTCTTTGAAAACGGCCTCCAGCAGCGCCTGCCGGGAAGAGAAGTGCCGGTGCAGTGTGGCTGAGCCGACCCCGGCATGCCGGGCGATCTCCTCCAGAGAGGCTTCGGCACCGTGCTGAGCGACGACAGCCCCGGCCGCGGCCAGGATCCGCTCGTAGTTGCGCCGTGCGTCGGCGCGCATGGGTCTCTTCGGCGATTGCGGCACGGTGGCCCCTTGGGACACGGGAACTCCTGACGGCTTGCTAACCGGGGTGGTCCTCCATATTGTATCGAGCATCAACCGGAGGGCCACCCCACTTAAGGGAGGTTCTCCCTGGTGTGCGCGAAATCCAGGAGAGACAGTGGAGTTGACGGACAAGACCATCGTGGTGACAGGTGCGACTGGCCTGCAGGGCCGGGCGGTGACCAGGCATCTGCTCGCCGGTGGCTGGCAGGTGCGCGCGCTCACGCGCACTCCTGAGGGGGTGCCGGCGAGGGCCCTGGCGAGTGCCGGAGCGCAGATCGTACGCGCGGAGATGGAGGACATCGCCTCTCTCGTCGACGCCGCCGAAGGCGCCTACGGCCTGTTCAGCGTCCAGCCCACGGTGGGTTCCCCCGGCACGGCACCCGACTTCTCCGCCGAGGACGAGGTCCGCTGGGGAATGAACATCGCCGAGGCCGCCCAAACCGCCAACATCAAGCACCTCGTCTTCAGTTCGATCGCCGGCGCGGACCGCCATGACAGTGAGACGTTGCCGCAGAACCTGATCAGCAAGTGGCGGATCGAACAGCACCTCGCGAAGCTCGGCCTGCCCACCACCATTCTGCGACCGGTCTCCTTCATGGAGAACTACACCGGTGAATACGCCCTGCAAGGCGGCAGCCTGATCTCGGGCATCGCCCCGGACGTTGCGCTGCAGATCATCGCCGTGGACGACGTCGGCGTCGTCACCTCGCTGGCCTTCTCCCGGCCCCAGGAGTGGATCGGGCGGACGACGGTCCTGGCCGGCGACGAACTTACCCCGGTCCAGATCGCCGCCCACATCGAGACGGCCATCGGACGCCCGCTGCCGTACTCCCAGATCCCGGTGGAAACGATCCGCGCCGTCAACGAAGAGTTCGCATTCGCCCACGAGTGGCTGGGCGAACGCGGCTACCGCGCCGACATCACCGCCACACGACGGATCCACCCCGCTGCGATGGACTTCCCCACCTGGCTGCAGCGAACCGGTGCAGCCCAGATCACAGCGTTCCTGGACGCCCATCCCGCAGAGGCGCATGACGCGTGAGCGGCCAGCGGCCCGACCTCGGGCGCATCGGGATCTGGGCAGGCGAACTCGACAACTGCACGGCGGCCGGTGCCCGCGAGGCCGTGACCACGATCGAGGACCTCGGCTTCGACACCTTGTGGTTCCCCGAGACAGTCGGGCGGGAAGCGATGGCCCAGGCCGGAATCCTGTTGTCACAGACCCAGCGGATCGTAGTGGCAGCCGGCAGCACCGATATCTACGCGCGTGACGCCGTGACGACCGCCGCCGCACAGCGCACCCTTGAGGAGGCTTTCCCCGGACGCTTCCTGCTCGGTCTGTGGGACAGCCACCCCAGCCTCGCCGAAGATGTCCGCGGCCACCGCTTCGGCCCCCCAGTGCCCACTATGCGCGCCTACCTCGACGCGCTGGACGCCGCCCCGTTCGGGCCGCCCGCCACAGCAGCCTCGCCACACCGGGTGCTCGCGGCCCTGGACCCCGGCATGCTCGCACTCGCCGCCGAACGAGCCTGGGGTGCAACCCCGTTGGGCATGCCGGTCGAGCACACACGCAAGGCCAGAGCCGTGCTCGGACCCACCGCGCTCCTGGCCGTCACCCAGCTGTGCGTGCTGGGCCCAGACCGCTCGCACACCACCGCACTGGCCCGCACCACAGCAGCGGCCGCCCTGCCCAACCGCCGCACCCTGCTGCGCGACCTGGGGTACAAGGACGTGGACGCGCTCGGCGACCGACTCGTCGACGCGATCGTGGCCCACGGCACCGCCGAGGACATCGCCGGCCGCATCCATGAGCACCTTGCCGCCGGGGCCGACCACGTCAGCCTCCACCTCCTCACCACCGCGCCCCACACCCCGCCCACACGACAGTGGCAGGAGCTCGCAGCACACCTCCTGCCCTGAACGGCGCGGCCCTTTCGCCGAGCAGCAGAGGAGATGTCTTGCCTGCCGTGCCGTCATCTCTCCTTGAGCCTCTCTGGGAGCAGTTCTCGGCTCTCCTGCCCGAGCGACCCGAGTTCGACCCCTCGCATCCGCTGGGCTGTCACCGTCGACGCGTGCCAGACAGGATGGTGTTCAAGCTGGTCGTCGAAGCATTGGTACACGGCTCTGGCTACGAACGAGTCGCCACCGCCGACTGCTCGGACTGGACCATCCGCAACAGGCTCAAGCAGTGGAGCAACCTGGGGCTGGCACACGAACTGCACCGCATCGCACTGACCGCGTACGACAAGATGATCGGCCTGGAGCTCTCCGAGTTGTCCGTCGACGGCTGTCACACCAAGGCCCCATGCAAAGGCAACAAGGCAGGACCATCGCCAGTCGACCGGGCCAAGCAAGGGCTCAAGCGGTCCACCTTGGTCGACGGCGCCGGAATACCGCTCGGTCTGGCCTCAGCCGGCGCCAACCGGCACGACTCCGTCCTGCTCGAACCGACCATCAACGCAGCCAGGCGCCAGGTCGGGACCCTACCCATCAATGCCACCGTGCATCTCGATTCCGCCTACGACGGCAAGCCCAGCCGCCGGATCCTCGACGACCACGACCTCATCGGCGAGATCGCCCGCAAGGGCGTGCCCGCTCCGATCCAGGTCGGCATGCGCTGGGTGGTTGAACGCACCCAATCGTGGATGAACGGCTACGGCAAAATCCGCCGCTGCTTCGAACGCGACGGCCGCGTCGTCGACTTCTACCTATATCTCGCCGCCGCGTTCGTCACTGTGCGCGCCTTGATTCGACGTGCGAGAAAGCTCTACCGGTGGCGGAGCCGCCCAACTGCACGTCGGCTGGGGTGATGCCTATCCTCGGTCGCTCTTATTTGATGAAGCATCGGACACCCAACCTCGTGAAAGCGCGAGGCTAGTATCTCTCCAAAGTCCTTGGGAGTGTGAGAGAGCGCGAACGATCAGGCTCCTGACAAGCCAAGGAGCGCGTCGGCGTTGCCATGAGCGATCCGCGCCCGATCGGCGGGAGAAACCGGCAAGCTGTTGAGGAACGCCGTGGCCTCGTCATTGGGGCTGTACGGATAATCGACCGAGAAAAGAATGCGATCCGCACCGAAAGCGGTCAGGGCGGCAAGGAACGCGGATTGGTCGAAGAAACCACTGGTCGTGATCCACACCTGATCCAAGATGGTCTGCGATACGTCCCGCTTCAGCCCGATCGCCGTTCCCGGTCCGAACATCGCATCGACGCGCTGGAGCATCATCGGCAGCAGCTCGCCCATATGGCCGATGATCAGCTTCAGATCCGGATTTCGGTCGAGCGCACCCGACACGGCCAGGCGCAGAATGTGAAGCCCCGTTTCCGCATGCCAGCCGAAACCGGCATTGGACAAGATGAACGCGGTAAAGTCCGGCAGCCCCTGGAAGTAGATGTCGCGCACCACACGTGGCGCGGGTCCGGGATGAATATAGAGGGGGGCGCCGATGGCCTCGGCACGCGACAGGATCGGAGCGAAGCGCGGGTCGTCGAGGAACAGTCCGTCGGTGGTCCCGTTGATCGAGGCGCCGCGGAAGCCCAATCGGGTCACGCACCGTTCTAGTTCGCCCGCGGCCGCCTCGGGATCCTTCATGGGGAGGTGCGCGAACGCCGCGAACCGATCCGGATGCCGTGCGACGACCTGGGCCAGTCGGTCGTTATAGTCGCGCGCAAGGCTCACACCCTCCTCACCGGCCAGCATCTCGGCGCCCGGGCCCACGGCCGACAGCACCTGCATGGTAATTCCGGCTTCGTCCATCGAGCCGATGCGTTCCTGCTGCGTATCGTCCAGGGCCCGGTCGAGCGCACTCGCCGCCTCGTCTGCATCAGAGGGCGCCCATCCGGCCGGCACCCATCCGGATGCAGCGACGTCCGCAGCGGAAATCCTCTGCGCCAGATCAGTGAAAAGGACATGTTCCTCTAGAGCAACGATGCGCATGATCTTGTTCTCCTTCCAATTGGAATGTGAGTGCGACACAAGGGGGCGGCGCTCGGCGGTCAGCGGCTCGGCTCGTAGGTGAGTTGCTTGACATGCCGCAGGGTCAGGGCGGTTTCCACGGCCTGCGCTCCGTCGAGGCCGCCGATCTTCTTGCTGAGGTATGCGTAGAGCTCGCTAGTGCTCGATGTGGCGACGGTGGCAAGGAGGTTGGCCTGGCCAGTGGTGGCGCCGGCGAAGCGGACCTCGTGGTGTTCGGCCAGCTTCCGTCCGGCGGCGTCGAGTGCGGAGGGGGCGACGGTGAGCCAGAGCATCGCGCTGATGCCGTGTCCGAGGGACTCGCGGTCATGCTGCACCTTGAAGTAGAGGATGCCCGTGGAGCGCAGACGCTCCAGGCGCCGCTTGACAGCGGACTCCGACTGGCCGGTGCTGGTCTGCAATTCACTGAAGGTTGCCCGGCCGTCGCGCCGCAGCACGGCGAGCAGCGCCTCGTCCGCTCCGTCGAGAGTGATGGGGGCGGCTACCGGTTCGCTGTACGGGAGACGCAGTGCCGCCTCCTGGTCGGGATCGAGCGCTTGAGTCTTGTCGAGCCAGCCGAGGGGACCGCCGTAGAAGGTGTGCAGCAGGCAGTGGGCGCTGACCGAAAGGACCTGAGGCGTGCGTTGCAGGCGGTCGAAGAGCAGTTCGTCGCGGTCCTGTCGGCTGCGGGGTTCCATGGCACACAGCACTTCGGTGCCGCCGGAGATGAGATCGACGTGTGAGGTGTCGGGGCGCCGGGCCAGCGCGGTGGCCAGTTGTTCGGCCACGTCGGGAGTGCAGCGCAGCCGGACGATCCAGCTCTGGCGGCCCAGCAGGCTCTCGTCGGTCATGCCGACGATCCTGAGTCCGGCGGTGGTGCGCAGTTTTCGGAAGCGGCGGGCGACGGTCTGGTCGGATACTCCGAGGATCTCGGCGATACGGCTGAACGGCGCCCGCCCGTCCACCTGGAGCGCGTGCAGCAGTTTCAGATCAAGCGCGTCGGGTGAAGGGGACTGCATTGATGGCTCCTGTTGCGAGCGGGTTTTGTTCACGTCGTGTCGTACGACAGCGCTGTGTGGCCCGGGACGGGAAGGGTCCGGTCCCGGGCCACTGTGCGGCGCCGTGCCCGTCCCCACGGACGGCGCCGGTACCGGCGCGGTGACTGTCCGCTCCTGAGCCCGTGCCGGTACGTCTGGTGTTACCTCGGTGGAAGGCCGGCGCTCACCGAGGGGCGGTTGCCTGCGGCCCAGCTGTCGTCCGAACGTCGGCGGTGGGCTGGTCGGGTGTGCGAGACCCTTGGACGGAGGCAGCCGGGCCTGTTGCCGGTAGGACCGACTGCTGCTGCGGCCGGCGCAGCAGGACGAAGCCCACCACGGCCGCCAACAGGGTCAGGACAGCCGCGACGATCAGGCAGAGCTGAAGACCGTCGATGAACGCCTGAGACACGGCGCCGAGGACACGCGGGGTGTCCGCGCCCAGGCGAAGCCTGCCGACCGCACTCAGTCCGCCGGCGTCCGCGGCCTCGGTGACGCGCCGGATCGTCGCTCCGCCCAGCCCCGCGTCGGTGAGATGTCCGGGCAGAGCGTCCACGGCCCGAGCGGACAGCAGCGCGCCCAGGACAGCGGGGCCCAGGGCGGCGCCGAGCTGACGGAAGGCGTTGTTGGCGGCAGCGGCCATACCGGCCTGGTGGAACGGCACCGAACTGACGGCGGTGGCGGTCATCGGGGTCAGGACGAAAGACACGCCCAGGCCGAGCAGGGCCAGCCGCCAGGCCACTGAACCAAACGAGGTGCCGGCGTCGATCGTGGTGAGCGACAGCAGCGCGACCGCCGCGAGCAGGAGGCCGCCGGGAATCAGCACCCGAGGAGACACCCGGTGCACCAGGCGACCCATGGGGACACCGAGGGCCATCGGCACTATGCACACCATCATCAGCCGCCAGGCTGATTCGAGGGTGGTGAGCTGCTGGACCATGCCGAAGTAGAGGCTGAGGGCGAAGAAGAACCCGATGAGCCCGAGGAAGCTGATCATGGCGATCAGTGCGGTGGCGGTGAAGGAGGGGCTGCGGAACAGTGTCAGGTCCAGCATCGGGCTTGAGCTGCGCCGCTCCACCAGTATGAAAGCGACCGATGCGACAGCGGCGGTGGACAGGGCGAGCATCACCTTGACATCGGTGAAGGAGTTGGCGCCGCCCTCGATGATGCCGTAGACCAGAGCGGTGATGGCCAGCGCGGAGGTGAACTGGCCGGGCCAGTCCAGTCGGCGCGTGCCTGGGGCACGGGAGTCGGTGAGCAGCTTCGTCGAGACGACCAGCGCGAGCAGCGAGGCGGGGACGGGCAGCAGGTAGAGCCAGCGCCACGCGAAGTGGTCGAGGATCACGCCCGCGATGACGGGGCCGAATGCGAGGGCGGCTATCAGGGAGGTCGCCCACACGCCGATGAACTTCCCGCGCTCGCGCGGATCGGGAACGGCGTGGCTGATCAGGGCCAGGGTCGAGGGCAGCAACGCGGCCGCGCCCAGACCGGCGAGGGCCTGCCCGGCCCAGACGACCTCGATCGACTGGGCGCACAGGGCGATCAGGGCACCCAGACCGCTGAAGGCCAGGCCCGCCTGGAAGACCTTCTTGCGGCCGTGCACGTCACCGAAGACGCCCGCGGTGAGGATGAGCGCGGCCATGGGCAGCACGAACGCGACGCTCACCCAGGACAGCTGAGCGGTCGATGTGTTCAGCGCGCGCTGAATGGCGGGCAGGCTCGCCGAGACGGTGGTCACCGGCAGATAGGCGACGAACACGCCGATGCAGGCCATGACGAGTGTGGGCACCCGCCGTTCCTGCGGCGCGTTCCCCGTGGTCGTGACGTTCACGAAAGACTCTCTCCCTTAGGTGCCAGGCGCTGTGGCCGGCTGGCTTCCGCCGCAACGTTCCGGCTTGCCGGGGAGCAGAGGCCAGCCACGAGCGCCGGATCCCGGAAATTCGACATCCGAGCCTTCGGTCCGGAGGAAGTCCGACCCTGCGAAGAAACTCCGGACAACAGCACTCTCCGCTGCACTGCGAAGACGGCGCCGACCAGCGGTGCCCGACTCGGGTGAGCAGTTGCATCACCCGGTCTGCCTGGAGGTCTGACAGAGCGGCGGGTGCAGCCGTCCCGGCCGCGCTGGAATTCGGGCGCGGGGACGGCGCCGGCAAAGGCAAAGGTCGTCATGATCAGTCCTTGTGTGGGAGGGGCCATCCCGGAGGGCGTGCCAGGTCACGGCGTCAGTAGCGGGTTGAGGGCACGATGTTCGTCGACTGCCTGGGGACCCGGCCGGTGGATCGGGCCCGTGCCCAGGGTCAGGGACAGGCCCGTGCCCTGGTTGGCGTGGGCGATGATCTCCGCGGTGATGGAGATCGCCGTCTCCTCAGGCGTGCGTGCACCGAGGTCGAGACCGATCGGGGAGCGCAGCTGAGCCAATCGGTCCTGCGCGACGCCCGCCTCGCGCAGGAGACGCAGGCGTTCGTCGTGGGTACGCCGGGATCCCATCGCGCCCACGTAACCGACGGGCAGGTCGAGTGCCAGCTGCAGCAGGGGGATGTCGAACTTGGCGTCGTGGGTGAGGACGCAGACGGCGGTACGGCCGTCCACCTCGGTGCGCTCCAGGTAGCGGTGCGGCCAGTCGACCACGACCTCGTCCGCCTGTGGGAAGCGGGCCGCGGTGGCGAAGACGGGGCGGGCGTCGCACACGGTGACCCGGTAGCCGAGGAAGCGGCCGGCCTGGCTGAGCGCGGTGGCGAAGTCGACCGCGCCGAAGATCAGCATGCGGGGGCGGGTCGCGGCCGCGTGGACGAGGACGGACAGCCGGTCGGGGCAGGTGTCCGCGTCCCCGCCGAGCGAGACGAGCGCGGTGCGGCCCACCCGCAGCTGGGCTGTGGCCCGGTCCGCCACCGCCTGGCCTGTCGGCCCTGCGGCCAGCGTCGCGTCGGCGCTGCAGCTGTCACCGAGAACGCTCAGGGTGGTGCCGATCAGTTTGTCGGGGCCGTCGACGACCTGTGCCACGGCGGCGGGTCGGCCCTCGGCGACCTCGGCGAGGGCCGACCCGAGATGCGGCCGGGTCGCGGGGTCGATGCGCTGGACGAGGACGTCGAGTTCGCCGCCGCAGGTCAGGCCGACGGCGAAGGCGTCGTCGTCTGAGTAGCCGAACCAGGCGCGCTGCGGGGCGCCCCGGTCCTGTAGCACCTGTCGGCACAGTTCGTAGACGGCGCCTTCGACACAGCCGCCGGAGATGCTGCCGACGGCGTTGCCGTCCTCGTCCACCGCGACCGACGTACCGACGGGCAGGGGCGCGCTGCCGGTAACGTCGACGACGGTGGCCAGGGCGAAGGGACGTGCCTCGCGGCACCAGCGGTGCAGTGTGTCCGCGATGTTCAGCATGAGTCCTTCTCCGTGGTTTGCCGTCGGGGCGTGGGGCGGGTCGCCGCCGCGTCGTCGGGGAGTGCATACGCGGCGGCGACCCTGGTGGGTCCGGCAGCCGGGCGGGAGACCGGTTACCGGACAGGCCGGTGGCATTGAAGACCGCGTTGGCGAACGGGGCCTGCGCCGTGCAGAACGACACTCGGGCAAGCCCCGGATGTGCATTTCCGGGGAGGCTGAATTTCCAGTGATCCCGTGCGATGTCGGTCGCACCACCCGAGCACTCCTGCCCGGAGTGATCCTGACGAGTTGACGGCCTACATCACGTCCTCGATCCGGATGGGCAGCTGGTTCTGTCGCTGTCCGGTGGCGTGGAAGACCGCGTTCGCGACAGCGGCTGCCGCGCCGATCATCGTGACCTCTCCGAGGCCCTTCACCCCGACGTCGTTGAGGAGCAGATCGGGCTCGTCGATGAAGTCGAAGTCGATCTCCTGGATGTCGGCGTTGACCACGAAGGGGTACTCCTCCAGCGTCGTGTTGAGGAATCCGCCGAAGCGCGGGTCGACCTCGCTCGACTCCCGGAGCGCCTGGCTGATGCCCCAGGTCACGCCCCCGCGGACCTGACTGGCCGCGGTGACCGGACTGGCGACCCGTCCGCAGTCGGCCACGCAGAGCGCCCTGGGCACACTGATGCGCCGTGTCGTGGCCTCGATGCGCACCTCGACGAAGTGAGCGACCCAGCTGAAGGCCGTGAAGTCCGGGAAGACCGGACCCGCGGCGGAGAACAGGCCGGCCCGTGAACGGTCGAGCATCTCGGGGGGCTGGCCCGGTCCCACGGAGGTCACCTCCACCTCCGGCGACCCGCCTCCGGTGGCTCGAACCGTGGCTGCCACATCCACTGTCCCGGTGTCGCCCGTGCCGAGCTGCTTCCGCAGCTCGCGCAGTGCCTTGTGCACCGCGGGCAACGCGGTCGTGGTGCCCCACGCACCGGCGGTGAGATGCTGCGGCGCGAAGCGCGTGTCACCGACCCGTACGACGACGTCCCGCACGGGGACACCGAGGTCCTCCGCGACCAGGAGAGCGATGGCCGAGCGGATGCCCTGCCCCATCTCATGGCCGTCAACACTGACGGTCACCCGGCCATCGGCCGCCGCAGACATACGGGCCACGGCCGGAGCGACCAGGACCGGGTGGGCGCCGACAGCGACGCCCAGGCCCACCAGCGATCCGTCAGCGGCACGCATCGACCCCGGCCGCGGATCGCGTTTGCCCCATCCGAACCGCTCCGCACCCCGCGTCAGACACCGCGCCAGGTGGCGGGAGGAGAAAGGCAGACCGGTGACCGGGTCCGTGGCGGTGTCGTTGGCCAACCGCAGCTCGACGGGGTCCTGGCCGGTGGCGTAGGCCAGTGCGTCGATGGCCGACTCGAACGCGAAGCTGGCTGGGCCCTCCATCGGAGCCCTCATGAATCCCGGCGTCTGGACGTCGGTCTGAACCAGGCGCTGACGTCCCCCGAAGTGGGGTACGCCGTACAGCCTCGACGTCATCTCCGTGAACATGGCGGGGTACAGGTCGTGGCGGGACGTCTGGTGCTCCGCGTCGTGGAGGGCGGCCAGGAGCCGTCCCGACGGGTCGGCGCCGAGCCGGATGCGATGACGGCTGACCGGCCGGAAGCTGCCGGCGTGGAACGTCTGCGGGCGCGGAACGACCAGCTTGACCGGACGCATCAGCCGGCGTGCGGCGAGCGCCAGTGGCCCGAGGTGCGGCTGCAGTGCGTTGCGGGATCCGAAGCCGCCCCCGATGTAGGGCGAGATGACTTCGACGTCGGCCGGATCGAGGTTCAGCTGGGTGGCGACTCCGTGGCGCAGTGCGCCGGCGTTCTGGGTGCCCTCGTGCACCACGAGCCTGTCGCACCGCCATTCCACGACCGAGCTCATCAGTTCCATCGGGACCTGGTGCTGAGCCGGGTGCAGGTAGGTCTCGTCGATCTGCACCGGGCTCGCCGTGTACGCGCTCTCGGCATCGCCCACCTTGACGTCGGGAAACCAGGGCAGGGCTTCTTCCTGGATGACGGAGGTGGCGCCTTCGTCATCGAGTCCGACGGCGAACGGCTCGGTCTCGTAGCGTGCCCGGACGAGTTCCGCCGCCTCGGTGGCGGCGATCAGGGTGTCGGCGACGACCAAGGCGATCGGCTGTCCCCGGTAGGCGACGACATCGCTGAGCAGCGGCTGCAGGCTCTGGAAGGCGAAGCCTCCGCCCGTCAGGAAACCGGGGCCACGCAGTTCGTCCTCGTTGAACCGGGTCAGGACCAGACGGACACCGGGGACCGCCTCGGCCGCGGCGGTGTCGATGGCCACGGTGCGGCCCCTGCCGATCGTGGCCACGGCGAACATGGCATACGCCAGGTCGTCCGGGACACGGTCGGCGCCGTAGCGTGCGCTGCCGGTGACCTTTTCGTGGGCGTCGACGCGGCGCAGGTCTGGGGTCTTCATCGGGCGGCTCGCTTCCCGGCGGTGAGCAGTGCGTCAGTAACGGTGCGGATGCCCAGTTCCACTCGGAACGCGCCGGTGCGAGGAGGGCGGGCCTCGGCGAAGGCGACTTCCCCCGCGCGGCGGGCGGTTTCCCTGGTGAGTTGTTCGCCGACCAGTGAGCGTTCCGCTGCCGTCGCCCGCCAGGGGCGCGTGGCGACCCCTCCCAAACCGATCCGGCAGTCCGTGACCATTCCCTGTGCGTCCAGCGTCACGGCGGTGGCGGCCGAGGTGAGGGCGAAGGCGTAGGACTCCCGGTCACGGATCTTGTGATAGGTGGAGCCGCGACCGGCGGGTGTCGCGGGAATGCGGATCCGCAGGATCAACTCATCGGGGGCCAGGGTGTGTTCGAGCAGGGGGTTGTCTCCCGGTTCGACGTGCAGTTCGCCGAGCGGCAGCGTCCGCTCGCCTGCCGGGCCGACCACGTCGAGTTCGGCGTCGAACGCGATCAGGGCTACGGCCCAGTCGCCCGGGTAGGTGGCGATGCAGGTGTCACTGGTGCCCAGCAACGCGTGGGTACGGTCGAGTCCCTCGAGAGCCGCACAGCCGCTGCCGGGATTCCTCTTGTTGCAGGGGAACTCCGCTCCGCCACGGAAGTAGCCGCATCGCGTGCGTTGCAGCAGGTTCCCGCCGACCGTCGCCATGTTGCGCAGCTGCTGGGACGCCGCTCGCCACAAGGATTCCGACAGCGCCGGATAATCGCGCCGTACGACCGGATGGTCGGCGACCTCGGCCATTTTCACTCCCGCACCGAACGACAGTTCTCCCTCACCCGTGCTGATCTCGGTCAGCTCGGCGAGACGGTGAATGTCGATGACGGCCGGCGGCGCCTCGATGCCGAGCTTCATCAGGTCGTACAGGGTCGTGCCACCGGCCAGGAGCTTGGTGCCCGGCTCGGCGGCGGCCAGGGCCTCGACGGCCCCGGCAACGCTGTCGGGCACCACATAGGCGAATGAGCGCACCGTCTACACCTCGCTCTGCTCGGCCTGGTCGGCCACCCGGCGGATAGCGGCGGTGATGCCGACATACGCGCCGCACCGACACAGGTTGCCGCTCATGTACTCACGGATGTCGCCGTCGGTCCCGGTGTGGCCTTCGGCCAGGCAGGCCAGCCCGGACATCACCTGCCCAGGTGTGCAGTAGCCGCACTGCAGGGCATCGCAGTCGACGAACGCCTGCTGCAACGGGTGCAGCGTGCCGTCGGGGGCCGCGACCCCCTCGATGGTCATCACGTCCTGCCCCACGACCTGGACCGCCGGAGTCAGACACGACACGACGCGACGGCCGTCGACGTGCACCGTGCAGGCGCCGCACTGCCCCTGATCACACCCCTTCTTGGTCCCGGTCAGCACGAGACGCTCGCGCAGCACATCGAGCAGAGACTCACGAGGATCCAGAGCGAGGCACACCTCCTCGCCGTTGACGGTGAAGGCCGTCTCGACAAGGCCGGTCGGCGGCCTCGTGGTCGTCGATGTCTTCTCCATAGGGGGCTCGCTCCTTCGTTGCGGCGGGCGGGTGAGCGCCTGCGGCCTCGACCGTAGAAGGCCCCGCGCAGGAGCAGGAGAGGAAGGTTTATCCATGGATCGGCGGTCTCTGCCTGGCGGAGAGGTCCCTGAACCGGCCACTGGATCTGGTGCCGGTTCGGCGTCCACAGGGAACTGCACGGTTCAACCGCCCCAGGGCCCAAGCCGGGGTCCCGGCAGTACTCGCCGAAAAAACAACGGAGTAGCTCCTGACCTGGCTCGTTGCCGTAGGGCCGAGGGCTCGTTGGGCTGAACGAGTGATCCGGTGGCGAGAGGGGCGGGCAGATGGCAACGCGGGTGTTCTCCGATGAGGAGTTGGAGGCCCTGCGCTCGTTCCCGGCGATCGGCAAGGACGAGCTGATCCGCTACTTCACCCTCACCCCGGCGGATGAGGCGTTCCTGCGGAAGTTCCTGCGTCCTCAGACGGTTCTCGGCGCCGCCGGTGCAGTTGTGCACGCTGCCGTGGCTGGGCTTCGTCCCGGACGAGATTCCCTCCGCCCCGCCCCCGCCCCCGGCCGTAGGGCGGTTGGCCCGGCAGCTCGGCCTGCCGGTGGAGGTGCTGCGCGGCTACGGAGTGTCGAGGGAACAGACGCGTACGGATCGTCTGCGGCAGGTGGCGAAGTACCTGGGGTGGCGGCCAGCGAAGTCGCTGGAGCTGAAGGAGCTGGACGAGTTTCTGCTGGCCCGCGCCATGGAGCACGATTCGCCGTCGTTGTTGTTCCGTTTGGGGTGTGAGTATCTGCGTTCGGCGACGGTGATCCGGCCCGGCGTGGTCACGCTGCTGGAGAAGGTCGGCACTGCCCGTCAGGCCGCCGAGCGGGAGACCCACGCCCGTGTGGCCCACCTGCTGACCAGCGAGCGCGCGCAGGGCCTGGACGGGTTGCTGGTTGTCGACCCGAAGCTGAAGTCCTCGCGCCTGCACTGGATGGTCACCGGTCCAGTGCAGGCGTTGCCCAACAGCCTGGGCGGCGAGGTCGAGAAGCTGAAGTTCCTGCGCTGCCTGGACGCCGACACGCTCGACATGTCCGTGCTGCCCGCCGAGCGGCGTCGTCACCTCGCCCAGATCGGACGCCGCCTGACCGCGCAGGCACTGGTGCGGCGCGAGCCGAACCGGCGCCACCCGGTCCTGCTCACCCTGCTGGCACAGTCCGCGGTCGACGTCCTCGACTCAGTCGTGCAGCTCTTCGACCAGACCCTCTCAGGCTCGGAGTCCCGGGCGAGGATCAAGCTGCGCGACGAGCTCGCCGAGCGGGCGAAGACGTCGGAGGACCGGCTCGCACTGCTGGACGAGATCCTGCCCGTCCTGGCGGACGTGGGATCGCGGACGAGGACGTCGGGATGCTGCTGCGCGAGAAGATCGGCATGGACCGCATCCGGGCCGCGCACGCCAGCACCAGCCTGCGGCTGCCGCGGGACCACGGGCATCTGCGCATGCTGGACCGCTCCTACACCTACATCCGCCAGTTCGCCCCCAAGGTGCTGGAGGCGATGCGGTTCGCGGGCGGAACCGAGGCGAAGCCGCTGATCGAGGCTCTTGGCATCCTGCGGGAGCTGAACGCCACTGGCGCCCGCAACGTCCCCACAGGCGCCCCGGCCTCGTTCGTGCCGGCCCGCTGGCAGGGCTACCTCGATGAGGCCGCGGCTAAGGGGGAGGGACGCCGAGGCCCTGGCGCACATCTCCCCGGCCCGCAGCTCGGTGGTCAACTACTACGCCTCCATCACCGTCGACTACGACCGCGAACTCGCCCAGCTCGACGACCAGGGACACCGGCCGCTGCGGACCGTGACCGTGGACGAGCCCGGAGCCGGGCTGTAGCAGCGGCAACGGCCGGAGCTGGCCCAAAGGGCGTGGACGGTTTCCCCGTCATCCGTACAGTCGAAGGCGGTCCGGAGTCAGTTGCGATGACTCCGGACCGCCTTGTCTGCGCGAAGGTGGGTCAGCTGCGAGTGCCCGCCTTTCGCGGGTCGCAGTCGGAGCAGGCGAGGCTGTCGGGCGGGTAGGGGCCCGGGTCGACGGGAATCGTGTGCCCGGTTGTACGGGCCCCGGCCGCGCCAGACGTGCGCCTGCGCGGCGTCTGCTCGCCGGTGGCGTGCTGTTCGACCAGGTGCTCCTGCCGGCGGGTGGTGAGCTTCGGCTGGTTGCCCTTGAGCTTCCCCGCCCAATAGGCCCTGCGCGCTACTTTTTGCGGCTGATGCCCGAGGACAGTCGGTGGCCTGTCCGGCCGTGACGCTGGTCGCGCAGGCCACCGCCGTTACTGGAAGTCGCAGCCCGGGTTGGGAGCGCTCACCGAGAGCGGGTCGCCGACCGGATCGACGTAGAGCGCGTCCAGTACCAGGGGCGTGGTCCCCAGGTTGCGGCCGATGTGGACATGGTTCGCTCCCGACATCTCGTCGATGAAGGCGCCGGCGGAGTAGACCCCATCCGTAGCGCAGTCGGCGTCGGAGTGGGTGAGCGTGCCCTTCTCGACGACGGCGTACAACGGACCGTCGTGGTAGTGCCACCCGGTGCTGCCGCCGGGCGCGATGGTGATCTGCTTGAGGGTGTAGGTCGTGCTCCCTACCGTGCGCTGGTAGATGGTGGTGGAGGTTATGCCCGAAGCGGGCGTGGCACTGGCGGTGCCCGGAACCAGGGCCAGGGCCAGGGCCGATACGGCGGCGAGCGTAGCGAGGTGTGTTGCACGCATAAGCGCTGACAACCTTTCAGGCAGACGGCGTCGGGGGTGACGACATGACGGAGGTCGCGTCCTCGGAGCGGTGTAGATGCGCTGGAGGAGGGTGCCGTAGGAAGGGTGCGGATCCACTCGTACACGGATTCCGGCAGGTGTGATCTGGCTGAGACGTCGTCAGGCGCCGTTTACGTTGGCCTCGGTGTGCTGGCTTTCGAGGTTGCCGTTCAGGGACCGCGCGAGTTCTGGCAGCAGATGGTTTGGACGTCATGTGGTCGTGTGGTGCTTTTTGGTCAGGGGGTGGAGGTGGGGTAGAAGGCGTTGATCTCGGTCAGGACGCGGTCGGGTGCTTCGTGGACGAGGAAGTGTCCGGCGCCGGGGACGACGGCGGAGGTGGCGTGGGGGGCGGCGTCCTGGACGGTCGGCAGGAATATGTCGGCGAGGCCGGCCTGGGTGATCATGTGGACCGGGATGGTCAGCGGGGTGTCCTGGAGTGTGGTGTTGTCGGCCTCGTCCTGGGTCAGGGTCCGGTAGAGCTCGAAGCCAGCGTGCAGGACCTGGGGGCGGGAGTACACCCGGACGAACTCGGCGAGTTCGTCGTCGGAGACGTTCTCGCCGGCGGTCTTCATACTCTGGAAGAAGTGGGTGAGGAAGGTTTCGACCCGGCCGGTGACCAGTTCCTCGGCGAGCGGATTCTGCATGAAGAAGGAGAAGTGCCAAGATACCGATTCGAGGGTGGCGAACTTCAGGTTCTTGCCGACGAGGGCGGCGTCCATGAGGAACAGGCCCGCCACCTGGTCGCGGTGCTGGGCGGCCAGTGGGTAGGCGACGTTGAGGCCGTGGTCGTGGGCGACGACGTGTACGTTCTCGTGGTGGCCGAGGTGGTTGAGCAGCTTGTGGACGTAGGCGGCCAGGACCGTCTTGGTCATGGAGGGCGGGTTTCCGGTCGAGTCGCCCATGCCCGGCAGGTCGATGGCGATGACGGTGCGGCCGGGCAGCAGCGAGGGCATGATCGGGCGGAACTCGTACCAGCTCTGCGGCCAGCCGTGCAGCAGCACCAGGACCTGCGGGCCGTCGCCGCCGATGACGTAGTGCATCTGCACGTCGTCGATGGTGGTGAAGCCGTGCCGGAAGTACTTGTTGAACTCGGCGTCGTCCTTGGTCGCCGCGTCGTAGCCGGGGCTGAGCGGCTCCTCCGACCCGACGGCTACGGCGGTGGTGAAAGCGTTCATGGCGGTGTTACGTCCTTTTTAGGGGTCCTTGCAGAAAGATCGTGTTGTGGCACGGTGGAGATGTATGTAATCCCGTGTTTTCTGTGGGGTGTGACCATGGCTCGGCGGAAGCCGTGGGAGGTCAGTGACAAGTTGTGGGCGGTGATCGAGCCGCTATTGCCGAAGCATGAGCGGCGGTTCCGGTATCCGGGGCGCAAGCATCGATGACCGCAAGACGCTCCAAGGTGTGCTGTTCGTCCTCTACACAGGTGTCCAGTGGGAGTTCCTGCCGCAGGAGTTGGGGTTCGGTTCCGGTCCTGCCTGCTGGCGGCGGCTGGCCGAGTGGCAGTAGGTAGGGGTGTGGGAGGAGCTCCAGCCGGTGCTGCTGGACGGGTTGCGGGCGGCGGACCGTCCCGACTTATCCCGCGCCACCATCGACGCCTCTCATGTGCAGGCCAAGCGGGGGCGAAGCAGCCCAAAAGTCGGTCCGAGCCCGGTTGAACGCGGGCGGCCGGGCTCGAACCATCACGTGCTGACCGATGCCCGCGGCACTCCGCTGTGGGTGTCGCTGACCGGCGGTCACCGCCACGATGTCACCCGGCTTCTGCCGCTGATCGACAGCCTTGGGCCGGTGCGGGGCAAGCGCGGGCCGCCCCCGGCGCAAACCCAGGATGCTGTATGCCGACCGCGGCTACGACTACGACCTCTATCGCCGCCGACTGCGCGAGCGCGGCATCACACCGAAGATCGCTCGACGGAGCCAGCCGCAGGGCTCGGGCCTGGGCAAGGTCCGCTGGGACGCCGAGTCCGCCATCACCTGGCTCCATGGCCCTCGCCGCCTGCGGATCCGGTGGGAAGTACGCGACGACAAGCACGACGCCTTCCTGCAACTCGCCCACTGCATGACACTCGCCCGCAAGCACCCGGCTTTTTGAAAGCACCCCTAGAAGCGGTGTGGCCACGTGAGATGGATGACCCGCCGGGAAATGCGCCAGCCATTATCGGTGCGTCGCAGGTCGTCGTCGTAGACGACGCTGGCGACACCGCCGCCCTCCAGCAGGCTCAGACCTTTGGATCGGGCCCGGACCTCGTCGCCCGGGCCTTCCGACACGACGATGTTCGTCGTGTGGTGGGCTTTCGCGTGTCCGGGGGCGTTCATGAAGGTCGCGATCGCGTCCAGCCCGACGACCGGGTCGCCGCCGAAGGCGCTGCCGTCCCACACCGCGTCTTCGGTGAGGCATTCGCCGAGCCGGTCCAGGTCGTGGTCGTCCATGATGTGCGCCCACAGCGCCACGGCCCTGCTGATTTCGACGGTGTCTTCATGCGTGGGTTTCACGTTCGGCTCTCCATTTTGTGCGTTGCTGGATCAGGCCTTGGTGCCCGTTCAGCATGGCCAGCACCTGGCCGTAGCGCCGTTGGCCTCGGCGATGCTCTCCTTCGCCGCAGGGGCGGGCGCGCCCGGCAGTCTCGACTATGGGGGTGTATCGGCGGGGGCGGGAGAGGATCACATATCCATGGACCGACGATCCTCCCCAGCCGCCCACCATCGAGTCGCCGGACTTGAGACGGGCGAAGGCGCGTTCGCCTGGAGCGCGGAGACGGGCGTGGGCGCGGTTGTATCGCTGGTAGTGCTCCGGAAGTTCGCGGTGGCCGTATAAGGGGTGCGGGCGGTGGCGCAGGCGCTGTAGTAAGGCGCGATCGGGCGTGGATGAGCCACGAGACGTGCTCAACCAGCTCGTACGGGACGTCGAGCATGGGCTGCCCACGGAGCACAGCCGGGTACCGGGATGCTCCGCGGCGTCCAGCGCCTGATTAAGCGTCAGCGGCGGTGCCCCGGCGGGTGCTTCCTCGCAGTCGACGGCGTGGACGACACCTCGGCCGGGACCGCGGCCCGCCGTCCGGCTTCTGCAGGCCCAGCCCGACGTGCGGCGTTCGCTTCACGAGGCAGAGACCGCCGATCCATGGACAAACCTTCCTCTCCCGCCCCTACGCGGACGCTCCTACGGTCGAGGTTGCGGGCGCTCACCGGCCCGCCGTACCGAAGGAGCAGGACCCTCATGAAGATGACTGGCAACACGATCCTGATCACCGGCGGAACCTCGGGCATCGGCCTCGGTCTGGCCCTGCGTCTGCACGAGGCCGGCAACAAGGTGGTCGTCGCCGGCCGGCGCAAGGAACTCCTCGACGAGATCACGGCCGAGCACCCGGGCATCGACGCCCTCGTCCTCGATGTCGCGGACCCCGACTCGATCGCCCGGGCGAGTGAGACCGTGGCGGCGAGCCACCCGGGGCTGAACGTCCTCGTCAACAACGCGGGCATTCAGCTGCTGGAGAGCGTCCTCGACCCGGCCGGACTCCAGGCCGCCGAGGATCACATCGCGACCAATCTGCTCGGCACGATCCGGATGACGTACGCCTTCCTGCCGCTGCTGGTGGGCAAGGACGACGCCGTCGTCATCAACGTCACCTCCGCGCTGGCGTTCGTACCGCTCCCGTTCACACCGACCTACAGCGCGACCAAGGCCGCGCTGCACTCCTTCTCCGAGAGCCTGCGCATCCAGCTCGCCAGTGCTGACGCCGACGTCCAGGTGATCGAGATGGTCCCGCCGGCTGTGCGCACGACCCTGATGGGCCAGCAGGACAACGAGCAGTCCATGCCGTTGGACGACTTCCTCACCGAGGTTCTCGGCCTGCTGCGTGAGAAGCCCGATGCGAAGGAGCTGGTCGTGGAGCGAGCCAGGTTCCTCCGCGACGCGGTGGCCACCGGCTCCTACGACGACGTCCTCGCCATGCTCAGCGGCAGCTGACCGATCTGTGGCAGACGCGGAACAACAGCACGCGGGCCGGTCCTGTCGGGCCGCATCATGGACGAACGCGAGCTGGACCGCCTCGGGGAGCTCCTCACCGAAGACGCGGAACGGTAAGGAAGCGCCTTCGGCTCCGCCCCGGTCGTCTCAACGGAAACGACCGGCTCCGTCCTGAGCGCCGAGGGGCACGCGAGCGCCCGGCTGACACGGCGAACATCGTCGTGTCAGCCGGGCCGGCGACGAGGCCCGGGGCCGGGGCCGGGGCCGGGGCCGGTCAAAGCGTTGGGTCCAAAGCGGCGCAGCGCCAACAGCCGGCGAATTGCCCAGCGTGTCATGCAGGGGTAGGTGGTCATGGGGTCGTCTCGCCGCGCGCGCCCTCGCGTCGGCCAGTCAGCCATACGAGCGGCTTCGCGCGGGTGGGAGAGGAGGGCTCAGCCATGGATCGGCGGTCTCTGGATAGCCGGGCAGGATGCGGCGAGGATGGACGGCATGGACAAGAAGGAACTGGCGGAATTCCTGCGCCACCGACGTGAGATGTTGCGGCCCCGCGACGTCGGGCTGGTCGAGGGGCCGCGCAGGCGTACACAGGGGCTGCGCCGCGAGGAGGTCGCGCAGCTCGCCGGCATGTCCACCGACTACTACGCCCGGCTGGAACAGCAGCGTGCTCCGCAGCCCTCCGTCCAGATCACCACCTCCCTCGCCCGGGCACTGCGGCTGACCCTGGACGAATGCGACCATCTCTTCGTCCTCATCGGGCACAACGCCCCGGCCCGTTTCCTGCGTTCGGAGCATGTCAGCCCGACGCTGCTGCGGGTCCTGGACCGCCTGGACGACTCTCCGGCCCTGGTAACGACCGACCTGTCCGACACCCTCGCGATGAACCCGCTGGCCGTCGCGCTGCTCGGCGACCAGACTCGCCACACCGGTCTGGCCAGCAGCGGCTACTACCGCTGGTTCATGGACCCGGCCGAACGACTGGTGTATCCCGAGGAGACCCACGAAAGCCACGGCCGCGCCCAGGCGGCACGCCTGCGGGCCGCGCTCACAGCCGGCAGCGACACCCCCCGAGCCGCCCGGATCCTCACCGAACTCCAGGAACACAGCCCCGAATTCGTCCGCATGTGGGAACTGCAGGAAGTCGCCCGCTACGGCGACTGCAAGACCCTCCTCCATCCCGAACTCGGCCGCATCGACGTCGACGCCCAGCTCCTGTACACCGAGAACCGCGCCCAGACCCTGGTGGTCCTGACCACCCGCCCCGGCACGGAGAGCCACAGCAAACTCGAACTGCTCGCCGTCATCGGACACCAACAGCTCACTCCCTGACGTCCTGAACTGGGGACCGGCCGGGCTCGGCGCGAGAGGGGCCGGACAAGAGCACCCTGAAATGGTGCAGCCCGCACAGCTTCTGCCCTGCACTCTACGGCCGAATATGTCAGCTCCTGCGGTGTCCGGGCTCCGCGCTCAGGCCGCCCATTTGACCGGATGCTGCCTCCGTTTTACTCTCGACTAAGTGCGGAGGCGGCATCCGTTTTGATGCGGCCGCAGGATCACGAGAGGCAGGAGGGCGCATGAGCGCCGGTGAGCAGCGGGGACGCAAGCCCCGCGCGGACGTCCAGCGCAACCGCGCGGCCCTTCTGGAGACCGCGCAGCGTCACTTCCTGCAGCACGGGGTCGGCACCTCCCTCGAGGCGGTGGCCAAGGAGGCGGGCGTCGGACCCGCCACCCTGTACCGGCACTTCCCCACCCGGGAGGCACTGCTGGCGGCCGTGCTGCAGACCCGCTCCGAGGAACTGGTGGCCCGCCAGGCGGACATCGAGCAACTCGGCGACCCCGCCGAGGCGCTGGAGCAGTGGCTGCGGGCGATGGAGGAGTACTTCAGCGCCTTCAACGGGCTGCCGGACCCGCTCATGGCCGCGGCCCGGGCACAGGAGCCGGACAACCCGCTCACCATTCCCTGCGACATCCTCATCTCCGCCACCGATCAGTATGTGCGAGCCGCGCAGCTCGCGGGGCGCGTGCGCGCGTCGGTGCGGGGGCACGACCTGTTCCTCGCGGCCTGCTCCGTTGCATGGATCAAGGGCACCGGTACCGAGGAGGAGTCGCTCGACCGGCTCCGCACGCTCATCGCGAGCGGCTACCGCCAGCAGGACACCCAGGCGTAAATCGCCAGACACCCCGCTCCGCCCCGCAACGCCAGGCGGCACCACCCATCCATCACATCGTGCTGCTCCCAGGGGCGGCACAACCTCCTAAGGAGCAATTCATGAAAATTACTGTCATAGGCGCCGGTGCCATCGGCGGGAACCTCGCTGCCAAGCTCAGCACGGCCGGTCACGACGTCCAGGTGGCAGACGCCCGCGGCCCCGAGGCCGTCCGGGCGGAGGTGCTGGAGTCCGGGGCCCGCGCGGCGGACCTCTCCGACGCCGCCGTCCAGGGCCGGGACGTCATCGTCCTGTCGATCCCGTTCGGGGTGGCGGGCCAGCTGGCAGACCTGTTCGCGTCGGTGCCCGACGAGACGGTGGTCATCGACACCTCGAACTACTACCCCGGCATGCTCAGCGAGCCGATCGAGGCGGTGGACAACGGCCAGGTGGAGAGCATGTACACCGCCGAGCTGCTCGGCCGCCCCGTGGTCAAGGCGTGGAACGCAGCCCTGGCGGAAACCCAGCGGACCAGGGGCGTCCCGGCCGGAACGCCCGGCCGCCTCGCCATCCCGGTCGCCGGCGACTCCGAGGATGCGCGGAAGGTGGCCATGAGCCTGGTGGACGACACCGGCTTCGACCCCTACGACGCCGGCACACTGGCCGACTCCTGGCGTCAGCAGCCGAACAGCCCCGCCTACTGCACCGAGCTGACCCTCGACGAGCTGCCGGCGGCCCTGGCCGCGGCCGACCGCGTCAAGGACGCGGCCATCCGCGACAGCCTCCCGGAACGCATCGCCGCCCGCGGTGCCAATCCCACTCTCGACGACATCGTCGAGATGAACCGCGCCGCCCACCGCTGAGTCACCCGACGCGGCTCTTGTGCACCCAACGGCACGAGGGCGGTAGCACTGGGCGCCACGAAAACACAAAGACGAACACGAAGAGCTGACAGTCCCCCCACGCTGAAGCCTCGGCACCCCGCTGCCTGCGAACATCCGCAAGCCAGCAGGTACCCGCAAGAGTGCACCTCGCGTCCGGCCCTCACTTCGGTTGCCACCTCGCATGGCCTGCCGTACTGCGCTGTGCCGCGGCCGCGGAGGCGGCGACTGCGCGCCATGGAGAGGAACCGCCTTGTCCGGCACCGCATCACCCTTCACCGACCTCGCACGCTCCCGCCGCTCCCCTCGGCGGTTCTTGCCCACCGCCCTGTCCCCTTCGGACATCCGTGGCGTGTTGGAAGACGCGCAGACGGCGCCCTCGAACAGCAACACCCAGCCGTGGTCAGTGCACGTCGTCTCGGGTGCGGCGCGGGACGCCCTGAGCAAAGAGCTGCTCCGGGCGGAGGAGGCGGGACGGACCTCCCCGGACTTCACCGATGGCTACGGCGAGGAGAACATCTACCTCGAGCGCTCGCGGGCCCTGGGCGCGAGTGTCTACCGGGCCCGGGGCGTCGAGCGCTCGGACAGGGACGGCAGGAGGGCGGCGGTCCGCGAGAACCTGGAGTTCTACGGCGCCCCCCATGCCGCCTTCCTGTTCATGCCGGCACTCGGCGACGGGGTACGGACAGCTGGCGACATCGGCATGTATGCGCAGAACTTCCTGCTCTCGCTGGCGGCCCGGGGGCTGGCCGGCATCCCGCAGACCGTACTCGGCGTCTACGCCGACACCGTCCGCGAGTTCCTGGGGGTCCCCGCGGAGCTCAAGCTGCTGTTCGGCATCTCCTTCGGCATGGCCGACCCGGCGGCACCCGTAAACACGCTCCGCACAGAGCGGGTTCCGCTTCAGCGGAGCGTGGTCCTGCATGACACCCCGGGAGTCCTCGACAGGCCGTAGTTCCTCCGCTCGCAGGAACCATCCGGTGCCGTGCCTGGGTTTGGGGCCGACACACGGCCGGCCCGGGCCCGGCGCCCGCATCGGAGACATTCTCCGTTTCTCTCCGCCTCGTCTGAGGAGTAACCATGACAAGCCGACAGATGATCCTGGGCATGCAGTTCAGCGGCGGATACGGGGCCGCACCCGGGGCCTGGCGGCTGCCGGGTGCGAACCTCAACAGCTACACGGACATGGGCCAGTTCGTGCGGTACGCGCAGGCCGCCGAGCGCGGCAAGATCCAGCTGCTGTTCATCGCGGACACCCCGGTCCTGGACGTCGACCTCGACCACCATGCCCCGCACCACATGATCGACCCGTTGCTGATCCTGACCGTCCTCGCGCGCGAGACCGAGCGGATCGGCCTGGTCACCACCGCCTCCACCACGTTCACCGAGCCCTACAATCTCGCCCGCCAGTTCAAGGCCCTGGACGTGATCAGCCACGGCCGGGCCGGCTGGAACGCGGTGACCACCTCCGACCCCGCCGCCGCGGCGAACTTCGGCGCGACGATCCCGCCGCGCGCCGAGAAGTACGAGCGTGCCCACGAGGTCATCCAGATCGTGCAGGCACTGTGGGGCAGTTGGGAGAAGGACGCCTGGCTTCTCGACGTCGACGGCAAGCGGTTCGCCGACATGGACAAGATCCAGCCGGTCAACCTGCGGGGCAAGCACGCCGGCTCCTGCGGCCCGCTGCCCATCCCCCCGTCCGAGCAGGGCCAGCCGGTCATCTTCCAGGCAGGCGGCGGCAGTTACGGCCTGGAACTCGCGGGCCGTTACGCCAGCGGCGTCTACGCCAACCCGTACACCATCGAGGACGCCCAGGCCCAGCGCCAGGCCCTGCGGGACGCCGCCAAGCGCGCCGGACGCGACCCGGACGAGGTGAAGATGCTCGCCGGCTTCATGCCGACCATCGCCGCCTCCCGCCAGGCCGCCCTTCAGCGGCGCCGCTTCCTGGACGAGGTCGTCGACCTGAACCAGCGCGTCCGCTACCTCGGTGCCATGATCGGCCTCCCACTCGACCCCGGCCAGCTCGACGAGCCGCTGACCGCGGACCAGCTCGCCGACGCCACACCCAGCCCGCACGACCCGCGCTCCGCCCGCGCCCTCGAAGTGGCCCGGGAAGGCTGGACCCTGCGCGACGTGCTCGCCCACGGAGTAATCGACTACCACCCGGTGGTCGCCGGCACCGGCGCCGACGTCGCCGACCACATGCAGCAGTGGTTCGAGGCAGGGGCCTGCGACGGCTTCTCGATCGCCATCGACAGCTACCACGACGGCTTCGACTCCTTCATCGACCAGGTCGTCCCGATCCTGCAGGAACGCGGCCTGTTCCACGACGACTACGAAGGCCCCACCCTGCGCGAGAACCTCGGCGCCCACGAGCAGTACGGCCTCGACCCGCGCCTCACGAATCCGGCCCGGTCATGACCACCACCACGCAGCCCATTCCTCGACGCAACCTGAACGGAGATGGCTTCCGCATGTTCTGCCAGGACGACACCGGTGGCTACACCTCGTTCTGCCTGGAGGACTCCATGATGGCCTGCTGGGCGACAGGTGAACCCCGACTTCAGAGACTGGGACATACAGGGCAGGTGAGCGGTGTCGCCACCCGCTTGCGCCGCCATCGTCGGCCTCAACCGGGTCTTCACGATCCTCTCTGACAGCAACTGACGCACACCCGGCCACGCCGGAGGCCGCGAAATGCACATTCCGGCGTGAACCACTCCGGGCCTGATGGAGGTGGTATACCCCGGTTCTGATGGAGTCGGTTTGCTGGACAGTTGACGATCCAGCAGTCTTCCCAGGTCGATGCCGCCAATGGACTCGTCACCTATCGGCCGCCTGCAGGAGAGTTCCGTTTCCTGGAGGTCGTCGGCGTGCGGGGTGGTTGCTGGAGGTGGTGCGCTGGGTTGGGTTCCGCAACCGCAATGGGACTTGAAGCCGCGGGATGTGTGTCGATCCAGGACAACCCCCCTGGGTCAAGTCGGCGGCGTGCACGCGTGACGGCGACGTATGCGAGGCGGGCGTCAGTGTCGTTGACGGGTTCCGGGACGGGACGGCCTTCGGCGTCGTGTTGGTCGGTGTCCTTGGGAGGTGGGAAGTCGTCGCCAATCCGGACGGTTGGCCATTCACGCCCCTTGGCCTTGTGGGCTGTGGACACGGTCACGTCGGCATGGTCCTCGTCCGTGAGCTCGTCGACTGCGGCCAGGATGACATCGGGGCCGTGCGTGTCGACGAGGTCGACGAAGGGCTGGAGGTCGCCGCCTGCCGGATCGTAGGTCGCGTAGTTCTGCACGTCGCCCCAGGAGGCGAAGAGGACGAGTTCCGGGTGGCTGGTGCGGCGTCCTTCCTTGAGGTCGCGAGCCGCGAGCGCCAGCGAGGTGAGTGTGTGCCCGCCGCGAGCCAGGGCGACGCGGCGCCCCTCGGACAGGAGGCGCATGACTTCGGCCATGGCGCCGATGTTGGTGCGGCACAGCACTGCATCCGGGTTGGCAACGTCTCCGACCTCGGTGGGGATGGTCTCGCTCCCGGTCAGACGGATGGGTGCCTCCGCGAGTTCGAGCCAGCGGTTGGCTTGTTCGGCGAGCAGAGGGCCGAAGCGGAAGGAGCGGGTCAGAGTGAGAGCCGTGGCGTCGAAGTCGGTCATCGCATCGCGGGCACCTCGCCAGCCATAGATGGCCTGGGCCGAGTCGCCGACCATGACGAGTTGAGCGTGGTCACGCTGGGTGTTGAAGACCTGTTCCAGGACGGGGTTGGTGTCCTGGGCTTCGTCGAGGAAGAGGAAGTCCGCCTCGATCCTGGGCTGGGTCAGGGCCCACATCTTCAGGTAGTGGTCGTGTTCGAAGCAGACCGCACCCTGGTCGAACATTTGTAGGTCGGACCAGGCCTTGGTCGCGAACGGTAGTACCTCGTCAACCAGTTGGGCGTGCTCGGCACGCGTTGCCAGACGGCGAAGGTGCGGCACATGGTGGCAAGCCAGGGCATGGTCTGCGGAGTAGCAGAAGCGTGTCACGGCGCGTAGCACCGTGTGGGAGAGCGTCTTGTGGCTGATCTCGTGATCGCCGATGCGGATGGGCCGGGTGATACCGAGGGCCTGGCCGATCTTCCAGGCAGGCTGGCGGGGGCCGTTGAGTCGGGCGGCATAGCGGTGGCCGAGTGCTGCGTACGCCGTTGCGTGGGCGGTCTTGCACATCACCGTTGGGGGAAAGCGATTGGCGGCGTCACGAGCGATGTCCTTATTGAAAGCGAGGTAGCGACCGCGTCGTTTGGTGCCGGCGGCAAGCATCGCGAGGGTGGTGGTCTTGCCGGTACCGGCCCCCGCCTGCAAACGAGTTGGTGCCCTGCTCGGAAGGTGTCGGCTGCTTGGACCTGCTCCTCGGTCGGGGTGGGCACGAAAGGCTCCTCAGGAAGGGGTGGAGCAGGACTGGCTCTGGCCGCTGGGCGTGCGGTTGTCATGACTGAGGAGAATGCTCGCTGCGCAAGCCAGCAGTTCTTCCGGGGTGTTCTGGGCCAGCAGCCCCTCGAACCGGGTCATCAGCCGGCGGACGCGCTCTTCTTTGTGCTGCGCGACAGCGTCGATCACGGTCTGCTTCAGGAAGTCCCGGGGCCGTTGCCCGCAGGCTTCCGCAGCCTGGCGGATGGTGGTGCGGGCGGGGTGACTGAGAGCGAAGTTCAGCAGGACACAGCCCTGTCGGTCTGGGTAATGGGTAGTCAGGACATCGATGGGCAATACGGCATCGAGTCGACGCCGAAGTGCCCGCAGCGCACGCCCAGGAGTCTTTGCGCGTTGCAGAGTCAGCAGTCGGGTGCGGTCGTTGTTGCTGGCCAGAGCCACGACACGACGCGCACGACGAAGTTCACAGTCGCTGGCAGGCCGGGTAAGGGTGATCTCGATCGCGTGGTGCGCTGTCACGGGTGCGTCGCCTTCCCGCTCTGGCTGGCAGGCCCTTGGCGTCGGGTGAGTGTCGGGAGCCGGGTGTGGATGTGCTCGTGGTGGATGAGGGGGTCGAAGGGCTCCCACTCGGTTACCGCCGCGTCGGCGGCTGTGGGGATGGCGGCGTGCTCGGGGCAGCGTTGAGCCTTCCAGCGCAGTTGCTCGGCATAGGGCAGGCCGGTGAGCGCGTAGACGGCCAGGACATCTCCAGGCAGGGGAAGCTGGCCGTGCCGCGTGGCGAGGGGCACGAGAGTCCAGACACCTGCCTGGGTCTTGGGCGTGAGCAGGGGGCTTGTGCAGCGGTGGCGGCGTCGGGTCTGGGCGACGCACTGGATCTCGTCCACCGGGTGGTTGGCGAGGTAGCGGATGTACAGGAGTTGAACGACAGGGCGGGCGGGCCGACACGTGGCCATCGGTGAGGCTTCCGTGTTCGGCGGGGTGGAGGGAGGAGCGAAGGCACCGCTGTCGATCAGGCGGCGGGTGTTGACCGCCAGAGCCCGGCGCAGCCCTGTCAGTTCGGGTACGGCTGGAAGGGCGTGACGGGCAGGGCAGAGCATGGCGTGCGGCAGGCGGCACCAACTGCTGCCGTCACCCGCCGGGTGAGCGACGCCGCGGCTGACGTGCCATTGGCAGGTAGCGGGCACTCGCTCAGCAGGCAACTCGTGAGGGTGCAGGCGGATGGGCCGCTCGTTGGTGCGGTGGTACCACTCGATTCGGTTGCCGCAGTCCCGGCAGCGGTCACCCTGACCGCATCGCAGTAGACGACTGGCGCTGTCGTGGCTTACGCGTAGAGAACGCCTCGCGCGGCCATGGACGAGGCTGCCATCCCAATGGCGTGAAGAAGGGGGTGTGGAGCGCATGCGGGCGAACCTGTCAGCTGACACGCCGTCCAGCGGGTGTCAGCACCGTAGGTGTCCCCCGAAGTGCCGCATCTGGTGAGACGGGGTTTCGAGAATGCGATCACGCGTTCGCGTGGAGTCACCCGTTCGGGCGGTTGATGAAGACCGTCCCGAAAGTAGTCAGCCGTCGGCCTTCGCGGGAGGCTCGTGCCCGTTGCACAGGGTGGCGAAGAGCTCGTCGAGCGGGGTGCTCAGGGCGTGCGCGAGGGCGTGCCAGGTTTTCAGCGTCCCGATCGTTCGGCCCTGCTCAATCTCGATGAGAGTCCGTCTGGCAAGGCCGCTACGGTCGGCGAGCTCGTCATAGCTCCATCCTCGGGCCGCCCGCAGGCGCGCGAGCTCCAGGCGGAGTGCCTCGAAGTCCGGATCGGGCGGAAAGATCGTCACCCGACCATCCGACGGGGCAGACCCCTGCCCTGTCAGTGCAGACCTCTGCCCTATTTCCCTAGGTCGCAGCGCGGGCGCGAGGGCAGAGGTCTGCACTAGCGTGTGCGGCCGCCGCTCTCTCCTGAGCGGACAACGGCGCGGAAGCAGGATTGGGAGGAGCGCGCCCCATGAGGCTTTGCACAACACGCCCGACAACACGGCGTGCCTGGACGGTGGAGTTGCGGCCCGGCTCTGACGGGCCGCAGCTTGTGTGTCAGCAGTGCGACCACCGGGGCGGGCTGCTCGCTGCTGTATCCGCGCGCTCCGCAGCGCTCGAGCATTTGGCCGGACATGCCCGGCGCGACGCCCTGCCGCCATACATGCGCACCTGCCAGTGCCACGAACGAGGTTGCCGCTGGCACCCCCGTCACCGCGGCTGCGCCGGACCCGTCCGTCTGCTTCTCACCCGCGAACGGAGCGGACGACTCTGGCGATTTGCCGACGCCTGTACGGCCTGCGCGTCGGTGACGGCACAGGCCGCCGTAGTTCCGGAAACCTTCCTCCCTGTGACCGTGGCGTCGTCGGACGGCGCCTCGCGGCGTCGCAAACGACGACCCAAAGGGCCGGGCGACCAGATCCGAGTGCGGGAGATGCTCAGCTACTTGGCCGCAGCCCTACCCAGCCACACAGGGGCTGCAGCCCGACTGCTCGCCGTGCAGTGTGCACTGCGCATGGACTCCGAAGGGAAGGTCCGGATGCCGGCTGGGGTCCTACGCAGTCTTCGCCTTGGCCGCAATCCACTCCCGTGGAGCGAGCTGGAGCAGGCGCGATGGCTCCGCAGAATTCCGGCTACCCCGGGCTCTGCCGACCAGGTAGTGGGTGCCCAGATCCTCGACGGCGGGTTGTTTGCTCAGCGTCCCGCACGTCCAGACCGCAGGAGCGCTGCCGACTGGGCGCTGCGTATGGCGAGAGGTGGCCGCGTGGGCCCCGGTGGCCCGTCTCTGCGGCTGACCGCCCTCTGCGTTGCGGCACACACCGACTTCGCAACCGGTCGCGGGTGTGCCGACATGGACCGGATCGCGCGTGAGTGTGGACTCGTTTCCGAGGCCCTGTTCCCTGCGCTCGACCAATTGGCGCGATTCCTGACTTCCTGGAGCGTGGCCCTCGCCTCAGGAGATCTGCACTGGGAGCTACTGCCGAAGGGCAATCGGAATCAGCGGGCAGCCAGCCGATCTGACGCTGTCGCGAACCCCGAGAGCTGAGGCGACCGATCTCATAGCTGATCACTCGGACGTTCAGCAAGGGCTGACTCACCTCCGTTCCGCACGTTTGGGGACGAGCACACTCGAACTGAGGTGTCCTCAACTCGCCGATCGAGCGCGGCGCGCCCTCGCGCCGCTCTTATTCATGCGCCAGGTCAACATCTGCCTGCTCACCCCATATCGGAGCATGGCCGCCTCAGGGCTGAGCCCGCTCCTGGCGATGGACCACGCCGCCTCGTTGGTGATCAAGAGATTTCCGGCCAGCCAGTCTGCTTCCTCTTCGATCTCTCCGTCCCAGTGTCTGCAACCGCGGAGGTCAAGTGCCGGACCCGCCGGATGCATCAAAAGCGCATGGGCGATTTCATGACTGGCCGAGCTGTTCTGGCGCCCCAGGTCGTGGGAGTCGTTCACCCAGATCTGGCGACGCGGCCCCGCATGCACAGTAAGAGCGCTCACGGCTTCCCGCTCCGTGGTGAGAAGCCGTCCAATCCGGGGGTCTTCCGCTATCGCCGAGCTGAATGCCTTGACCGGGATCATCAGGTACTCAGCAAGTCGCGTAGGCACAAGCGGCGACGCGGGGTGGAGCCCCAGCTCTCTCCGCATCTGCACTGACAAGCGGTTGGCTTCGGCCTTGAAGCCATGACGCAACGGCATGGGGAGCTCCCCTACTCCGGCAGATCAGTCACCAACTGCTTGTAGGCGACGGTAATCAGAGCTTCGAGGGCTTCCGCTGCCTCAGGTGTGAGGTTGCGGTCACCCCGCAGGTGTGTAGCCACCTTGGTCAGCGTGTCCTGGTTGCGCGGCTCGTCGGTTCGACGAACGAAATCATCCGCGCTCAGATTGGCCCACGTGACAAGAGCCGCGAGCCCGTCCACATCGGGCCTACGCCCCTGAGCCAGCCGCGTCAACGTCGAAGCGCTGACGCCGGCCTGCTGGGCTACGTCCTTCCAGAGAAGACCCCGTTCCTGACGCGTGCGATCCAGGGCTGTATGAAACGCGACCGCGTCAAACCGACCTGCTGCACTCCGCTCGCTCATGATCTCCTCCTCTCACACGCATGGTTACACATCAGGTATCACTTGCGAAAGTCGAATCAGCCCCTTAACCTTCCGATTGCAAGATCGGTATCAGTGCCGATATCGCAATCGGAGTGATGAATGGTGGTGACGGCGTGGCCACAAACACTGGCAAGGGCTTCCGTCGCGGCAGCGTCTCCCGACGGAGCCAGGTCCTCAATACCCGGACCCTCACGTGGACGAAGCGAGGCGAGAACGGCCGCTTCATGGATGGGAAGGCAGGTGGCACGCCCTTCAAGGGCGTGCGCCGCGAGAAGTAATACGTCTCGCGCTGGTGGGAGACATACCCCTCGCCTCCCACCAGCGAGAAGGGTGGTACCGATGGTTCACAACAAGTCCCTTGCATCGCTCCTCGACGAAGGACGCCGCAAGATCCAGGTGACCGACGAGGAACTCGCCGAGGCCAAGCGCCGCCGGCGACTTCTGGCCGCATCCGCACGCCGGGCGTTCCCCGGCTCGACCACCTACTTCAACGGGAGCGTGGCCCATGGCGACGCCAACACGCCCCTGACCGACGTCGACCTCGGTGTCGTCCTCACTAAGGCGGACGCCGAGCCCTACGGTCCGGGTAAGAAGAGCGCCCTGTCCTTGATGGAGATCGTCCGCGACACGATCCGCGAGGACCTCGGCGACGAGTTCCGGAAGCTCACCATCGAGGTCATCGGCCGCCGCCGGGCCGTACTCGTCCGGTTCGGCGACCCGGTCACACCTGGACAGGCCGACTTCACGGCGGACGTGATGACCGCGATCCCGCACCCATCGGGCCGTGGGCTGTACATCCCGAACACGAAGATCGCGGACCAGTGGGACCGTGCTGACCCGGTCACCCACACCCGGATGGTGCTCCAGGCCATCGACGACACCAACGTCGTCTTCGCCCGCACCGTCCGGCTTCTGAAGCACTGGAACGGCACCCACAGCAAGCCCATGTGCTCCTGGAACATCAAGGCCCTCTGCCTCGACTGCCTCGACGAGCCCATGCCGCTGATCAACGCGCTACAGGTCTTCTTCACCTACGCGGCGGACAAGATCGACATGGGCCCGACACCCGACCCAGCCGGTGTGGCCGGCCCGATCCCTCTCAACATGCCGCGCACCGACGTGCACAAGCGGCTCTGCACGGCCCGGAAGCACATCGACCTCGCGATCGAGCACGAGAAGGCCGGTCGCCCGCTCAGCGCGCAGCACGTGCTGCACCAGGTCCTCCCAGAACTCGTGCCCGACGCGGACGGCACGCAGGAGGAAGCCGATCGTCTCGCGAGGACCGTCCGCTCGGGCGGTACGGCCGCCACTGGACTCGGGCTCGCTACCGGACTCGTCACCCCCACCCGCGCCTGGGGAGACTGAGGCCATGCTGGCCTGGTACGGGGCCCAGCCCATCTGGTGGGCCCCACTCGAACGGGACGCCCGGCACCACTTCGGTGACGCCCTCCGTCACACCTACCGCCGCGACTCACTGACGTACGAACTCACCGGACTCGACGTCATAGGCGAACCCGACCCGGTCGACGTCCGAATCCGGTTCTACGAAGATCCGCCTTACTCCACCTACGGCCAGAAGCCGGAGGACTTCCCCCGGGTCCGCGCCAGGCCCGGTGCCCCCTCGAAGCACCGGTATTCGTTCGACGACGCCCTCTGCCTCTGGTATCCGCTCGACCCGGAAGATCAGCGGTGGACGAGTTCCAAAGGGCTTCTGGACCTCATCGAGATTGTCCGCACACACTTGTTCCTCGAACACTACTGGCGGCTCACCGGCGGTGAGGAGGGCGGCCAGTGGCTGATGGAGGATGCCCCTCACGGCATCCCGGGGAGCGACGCGTGCAGGTCTTCTCGGCGGCACAAACGACGGACAGCAGCTGGACGTGGGCCCAGACCGCTGGGCTGATCGTCCCGTGCATCGCCCTTTTCGGCGCCTTCCTGACCTACGCCCTCAACCAACGGGCCGTACGAAGGGAGCACCGGGCCAAGACCTTCGCCGAAGCGCTGACGGCGGTCGAGGAGTACTTGGAGATGCCTTACCGCATACGGCGCCGCCCCGAATCCTCGTCCGCCGTACGACAACAACTCACCGACGAGGTCAGCAGTCTGCTGGCACGAATGGCCTTCCACCAGGCATGGCTCCAGATCGAGGCCACAACCGTCGCGGGCCCCTACGCAACCCTCGTGGCCACGGCGCGAGCGGAGGCCGGCGCGCAGATGAGCCTCGCCTGGCAGCAGCCGCCGATCGGCACAGACAGCGGAATGAATCTCGGAGTCCCGTACCCCCGGGACCGATCGAACGCGGCCCGAGCCAGATGCATCGAAGTGATGCGCCGTCATCTCTGAGAAATGGCGGTGATCTTGATGCCAACTATCCCTCTTTTGTGCCAACTATAAATCCTCGTCACAAGCGGCTAGCGTCGCACCCTGGGCATCCCGAGGCCGATCCACGAGATGATCTCGCGCTGGATCTCGTTGTTGCCGCCGCCGAAGGTGAAGATGACGGCCGAGCGGTAGCCGCGTTCGAGTTCGCCGTGCAGGACGGTGCCCGCCGAGCCCTCCTTGAGCGCGCCGGCGGCGGCGACGATCTCCATGAGCCAGGCGTAGGCGTCGCGGCGGGCCTCGGAGCCGTAGACCTTGACGGCGGAGGCGTCCTGCGGGGTGAGGGTGCCCTCCTGGAGGGCGCTGACCATGCGCCAGTTGAGGAGTTTGAGGGCGTCGAGCCTGGTGTGGGTCTGGGCGAGGCGGCGGCGGACCCAGGGCAGGTCGATGACGCGGCGGCCGTCGGCGAGCTTGGTCTCCATGGCCCATCGCTGGACGTTGTGCAGCGAGCGGATGGCCATGGTGCCGTGGGCGGCGAGGGTGACGCGCTCGTGGTTGAGCTGGTTGGTGATCAGCCGCCAGCCCTTGTTCTCCTCACCCACGCGGCGGGAGACGGGGACGCGGATGTTCTCGTAGTAGCTGGCGGTGGTGTCGTGCGAGGCGAGGGTGTTGATGAGGGTGCAGGAGTAGCCCGGTTCCGTGGTCGGGACGAGGAGCATCGTGATGCCCTTGTGGGGCGGGGCGTCGGGGTCGGTGCGCACCGCGAGCCACACCCAGTCGGCCGTGTCGCCGTTGGTCGTCCAGATCTTCTGTCCGTTGACGACGTAGTGGTCGCCGTCCCGGACCGCGCGGGTCTTCAGCGCGGCCAGGTCGGTGCCGGCGTCGGGCTCGCTGTAGCCGATGGCGAAGTCGAGCTCGCCGGACAGGATCCGCGGCAGGAAGTACGACTTCTGTTCCTCGGTGCCGAACTGCATGATCGTCGGGCCGACCGTGTTGAGCGCCATCAGCGGCAGCGGGACGCCCGCCTGGGCGGCCTCGTCGAAGAAGATGAACTGCTCGATCGCGGTCAGGCCGCGTCCGCCGTACTCCTCAGGCCAGCCCACGCCGAGCCAGCCGTCGGCGCCGAGGCGGCGGATGGTCGCGCGGTAGAAGCGCTTCTGCGCCGCCGGGTCGGCGTGCCGGGTGTAGGCGCCCTCCGGGACCAACTCGGCGAAGTAGGCGCGCAGTTCGGTGCGCAACCGCTGCTGCTCGGGCGTGTATTCGAGGTGCACGGCGCCTCCAGGCTCCCCAAGGCCGACCTGACGGCGCACACGCTAGAACGTGTTCCAGTAATGGGGAAGAGCGGAGGCGGGGGCCATTTCCGGCACCCGGGGGCTCAGCGGAGGGTGGTCAGGAAGTCCGTGCAGGCCTGGGCGCACTCCCGGCAGGCCTTGGCGCCGTCGTGAGCTCCGGGAGAATCGTCGAAGACGCGTGCGCACTCCAGGGCGACGGTGCGGCACCACTCCACCTGGAGGCGGATGCCCGCCTCGTCGAGGTTGGCCTCCTCGGAGAGCGCCCGACACGTGGCGTCGCACACCTCCGCGCACATGATGCCCTTGCGGCGCATCTTCTCCTGGGCCTCGGGCCCGTCGGGATCGGCGAGGCTCGCCCGTAGCGCGCACGCCCGCGCGCACTCGGTGCACGCCTGCGCACAGGCGAAGCGGTCCTCGAGGAATTGGATGAGTTCCCGCTGGGATGTCGTCGTCGTGGTCACCCCGGGCGGGTAGCCGGTGCCCCTCGCACCAAACACGGGCCACCGGGATCCGCCCGGCACGCGGTTCGGGGGTTCCGTTTCCGGGAGTCCGGACAGGGCACCCGGGCACCAGCCGTTCGATGCGGGCCGGTTCACTCGACATATTGGGGGTATTCATCCCTTATGAACATGGAATGGACTGATATAGCCGCAGAACGAAGCGTACTGGCCGGTGCCGCCCCGTTCGTGGCAGGGCTCGTGGTGGTCGCCATGCTCATCGGCGCCCTGTGGCTGGGCGCCCGCGTACGCGCTCGTGAGCCGCGCCGACCGCGCCCCGACGAGCAGCCCCGGATGCCCGAGGGCGGCCCCGTCCGTGAGGAGCAGCTGAACCGCGAGCCCGACGAGATCCCCCAGAGCGACCGCCGGCTGACGCCCTACGAGGTGCACGGCAACCAGGGGACCCGGCCGAGCCCGGACAAGAAGCGGCCCCGCTGGAGCAAGAACAGCAGCGGCGGCTTCGGCAGCGGCGGCCTGGGCGCGCACTGACGGTATACAGCGAACGCCGAGGGGCGTGGCGTCGAACAGATTCGTTCGACGCCACGCCCCTCGGCGTTCGCGCGGTCGCACCGGGCGATGCCCACCGCAGCGCGCTCGCCACCGCCCGGTCAGGAATCGGCCTCCAGCGGCAGCCCCGTGTAGTTCTCCGCCAGTTCGGCAGCCGCGTGGCGCGAGGTGGCGACCCGGTCGAGCTGCGAGAGCTGGAGCCTGGTCTCGAACGGGGACTGGTCCGGGTCCGCGTGCAGGGTCGTGGTCATGAAGTAGGAGAAGTGCTCGGCCCGCCAGACCCGGCGCAGACAGGTGTCCGAGTAGGCGTCGAGCAGCTCGGTCGAGCCGGTCTCCCTGAGCCGGGCGAAGGCGCGGGCCAGCACGATGACGTCGGTGGCGGCCAGGTTCAGCCCCTTGGCGCCGGTGGGCGGCACGATGTGCGCGGCGTCGCCGGCCAGGAACACCCGGCCGTAGCGCATCGGCTCCGTGACGTGGCTGCGCATCGGGAGGACGGCCTTGGAGGTGACGGGCCCGCGCTTGAGCCGCCAGCCCGGGTGTGCGGTGAGCGCGAGGCGGGCGTCCAGCTCGTCCCAGATCCGCTCGTCGGGCCAGTCGGCCGGGTCGGTGCCGTTCGGGACCTGGAGGTAGAGGCGGCTCACGGACGGCGACCGCATGCTCGCCAGCGCGAAGCCGCGCTCGGAGTGGGCGTAGATCAGCTCGTCGTAGACGGGCGGGGCGTCGGCGAGGATGCCCAGCCAGGAGTAGGGGTAGGTCCGCTCGTACGTCGTCCGCACGCCGGCGGGGACGGCGTCGCGGGCCACGCCGTGGAAGCCGTCGCAGCCGACCACGTAGTCGCAGGTCAGGGTCTGCTCGCGGTCCCCGTGGGTGTAACGGATCGAGGGGCGGTCGCTGTCGGCGCCCTCCACCGCGTGCACCTCGGCCTCGAACAGCAGGGGTCCGCCGCTGGTCAGCTGGAGGGCGATGAGGTCCTTGACGACCTCGGTCTGGGCGTAGACCCACACCCGGCGCCCGCCGGTCAGCTCGGGGAAGTCGACGCGGTGGGCGCGGCCGTCGAAGCGCAGCTCGATGCCGTCGTGGGGGATGCCCTCGGCGTCCAGCCGGGCCCCCGCACCGGCCGAGCGCAGCACGTCGACGGTGGCCTGCTCCAGGATTCCGGCGCGCTGACGCTGCTCGACGTAGGCGCGGTCCTTGCGTTCCAGAACCACACTGTCGATTCCCGCGTTGTGCAGCAGACGGGCCAGCAGCAGCCCCGCCGGGCCGCCGCCGATGATGCCGACAGTGGTGTGCATTGAGTACTCCTCGTCGTTGAGGACGAGCCGCCGCGTCCCGTCCCCGGGTCCCGTGCTTGTTCGCCAGGTGAAATTAGCTTCACTATGTTGTGCACAAGAGTCTGCGCCCGGCCTGCCCGCCTGTCAACGGTCACACTCCACCAGAGGGGCCGGGCGGGCGGTCGGGTTCCATGGCGGGGCGAACGGGAGTCAGGCGACGAAGTGGAGACCGGGGTGCGGATGCATCAGGAAGTCGTGGTGCGAGATGTTCCAGGCGTAGGCGCCCGCGAGGGCGAAGGCGACCCGGTCTCCCGCCCGCAGCCCCGGCGCGTGCGCCCGGCGCGCGAGGAGGTCCTTCGGTGTGCACAGCTGCCCGGTGAGGGTGACGCGCTGCCCCGCGGCCGACGGGCGTGGCCACGGGTGCGGCCACTCCGCCACCGGCAGCACCGAGCACGGCTGGTCGTGGCCCTTGGCCGCCGGGGTGCGCAGATGGTGGGTACCGCCCCTGACCACGGCGAACTCCTCGCCGTGGCTGCGCTTCACGTCGAGCACCTCGGTGGCGTACCAGCCGCAGTAGGCCGTGAGGGCCCGGCCGGGTTCGATGCGCAGTGTCAGTTCCGGGTGCGTGTCGGCGAGCCGGGCGAGGCCTTCGCCGTACTGCTTCCAGTCGAAGCGGCTGTCGGGGCGCGTGTAGTCGACGGCCATGCCGCCGCCGACGTTCACCTCGCGCGGCGGTACGTCAAGAGCCGTCGCCCATTCCACGATCGAGCGGGCGAGGAGGAGCAGTCCGGGGGCGTCGAGCCCGCTCGCCAGGTGGGCGTGGACGCCCAGCGGTTCGAGGTGCGGGTAGGTGCCGTCGGTGAGCGGGCGCAGTACGTCCGCCGCCCGGGTCGGGTCCAGGCCGAACGGGGTGGGCCGGCCGCCCATCGCGAGCGAGCTGCCCGCGAGCGAGCCGTCCGTCACCGCGAGGTTGAAGCGGAGCAGTACCCCGACGGGCCCGGCCGGTGCCACCCGGCGTGCCAGCTCGCCGAGCATCCGCAGCTCGTGCTCGCTCTCGACGTGGAAGCGCGCGACACCCCGCTCCAGGGCGGCCCGGATCTCGTCCGGGGTCTTGCCGGGGCCCCCGAAGGCCAGCGGTCTGTCCGGTACGGCCCCCGCCACGTGGGCGAGTTCACCGCCGGAGGACACCTCGTAGCCGTCGACGTACGGACCGAGCGCGGCCAGGATCTCCGGCTCGGGGTTGGCCTTGGCCGCGTAGTACAGCTCGACCCGGTCGGGGAGGGCGGCCCGCACCTGCGCGGCGTGGTCGCGCAGCGCCGTCAGGTCGTACACGTAGGCGGGGAGTCGGGTGGGCGGCAGGGACAGGACACGGTCGCGTACGGCGGAGGTGGGCAGGGTCATCGAGGCTCCTGGATCAACGGGCGCCCCGGCTCAGGACGTCCTCGGCGAGGGGGGAGGGCAGACGGACGTAGTCGGCCTCACGGTCGGCCCTGCGCTCCCAGCGGGTGAGCAGATTGGCCTTGGCGGGGAGCGGGTCCCCGGCGAGGAGGGCGGCGAGAAGGGGCGGGCAGCCCTCCTCGTCGGCGTGGGCCCGCAAGGTCGCGCGAACGGCCGCCCACAGGTCGCGCTCGGTCCCGGGGTGCAGGTCGGCGAGGGCGGCGAGGAGCTCGGCGACGTGGTTGACGAGGAGGCAGTACACGACGCGGTCCCAGCCGCGCCGGGCGTCGTACGACATCGGTCCGGCGACCTCGGGCGGGAGGGCCGCGAGGGCGTCGGTGTGGTGGTCGGGGACGAGCTTGGCGCCCTCCAGGTCGCGGAAGAGGACCTGGGCGGGCATGCCGTCGGTGTCGACGCAGACGAGGACGTTCTGGAGGTGGGGTTCGAGGACGAGCCCGTGGTCGAAGTAGGCGGCGAGGACGGGCGGCAGGAGGAGGCGGAGGTAGGACTTCCACCAGGTCAGGGCGGTCTCGGGGCCCGTACCGTCGAGGAGGCGGGAGATGTGGGCCGCGCTGGTCGGGTATTCGTCGGCGACGGCGGCCGCGAGCAGCGGGGTGGTGCCGGGCAGCAGGCGCCGGGACAGGCCCTCGCGGACGATCACACCGAAGCCTTCGAGGAGGGCCCGGTCGGGGGTGCCGTCGGGGCCGGGGACGGCGAGGCTGCGGTAGGCGGGTTCGCGGAGCATCGCGCTGCCGGGGAAGCGGCTCTCCAGGTCGGTGAGGACCGGGGCGAGGAGGCGGGTGAGGGCGACGGCGCCGGATAGTTCGTAACTGGCGTTCTTGCGCAGGCAGTTGGTGATGCGGACGTTGAGGCTGAACTTCAGGAAGGCGTCACCGTCGAAGAGGGTGCGGACGGAGGCGGTGGCCGCGTACTCGCGGCCGCCGGGGCCCAGGTCGAGGATGTCGCCGCGGCCCAGCGCCTCACGCAGCAGCCGGTGTCCGCGCAGCATCTCGTACTGCCAGGGGTGGGCGGGCAGCGGCCGGTAGCCCTCGGGGACGTCGCCGAGGTCCCGGTCGAGCACGGCGGTGGCCCCCGCCTCGGCGCTCTCCTCGGCGACGAGGTGGTCGCGGACGGCGAGGCGGCGCAGCGGGAAGGAGGCGCCGGCCTCGGGGGCGTACGACTGCCATGCCTCGATGTCGCCGGTGCGGGCCTTGGGAGTGGGGTGGAAGCGGTGGCCGAACAGCAGGGACTGCTCGGAGGCGAGATAGTCCGGGCGCCCGTGCGGGAGGTGCGCGCCGGTCTCGCGGGCGTCGAGCGCGGTGGCGAGGGTGCGGTGACTGGAGTCGACCTGGTGCAGGAACTCGGGGTTGCGGACGCCGGTGCGCAGGGACAGTTCGTCGTGCGTGTACTCGGCCAGGCGGCGCCAGTCCAGCCGCGTCCAGCCGGTGTCGGACCGCTCGTGGACGGGGCCGGTGAAGCGGTGCGCGCCCAGCAGGGAGGTGCGGCGCAGGGCCACCCGGAGGAGGAGGCCGCGGCGGGGCAGGCGCAGCAGGAGGTGGCCGTCGCTGACAGCGGTCTGGTGTTCGGGGCCGGACACCTCCCGCAGCAGACAGTTCAGGAGGGTGTGGGCGACGGCGTCGTCGGCGGCGGGGAGGTGGGTGGTACCGAGCGAGTCGGTGAGCGGGGGCATGCGGTGGCTCCAGCGGGTACGCGGACGTGGGGGCGGGGCGGTCACTCCGGCGGCGACGGCGACGGCCTGAGCAGGTAGTTGGGGCCGGTGGTGTAGTGCTTGTTGATGTCGGCGGCGCCCGACCGCTCCTTGCTCAGCAGGGTCCCGGCGGTCACCATCGCCTTCACCGGCAGCTCGGGGGCGTCCAGCACCCGCGCGCGCAGTACCGCCGCCGCGTCACCGCCGAGGCGGTCGACGGCCTCGGCGAGCCGCTCCCGTACGAGGCTCAGCAGTTCCGGCAGCGGGGCGCGGCCGTGCCGGGCGAGGCCGAACGCGTAGGCCCCGGCGCACAGGTGGACCGTGATGGTGGTGAAGACATCGGTCACGGCACGGTCGTCGGTGGTGAAGGTGCGGGCGTCGTCGAAGCCCCAGGTGCCGCCGTCCTCCCCTTCGCGTGCGCCGAACGCGGCGGCCAGGCGGACGCGGTCGACGCGCGGGCCGTCGTTGTCCTTCAGCAGCAGCCGCAGGGCGCCGGGGGCGGGGCCGAGGACCAGGGAGACGTTCTGCTGGTGCGACTCCAGCGCGATGCCATAGCCGAAGAGCGTGGTCTGCCAGTCGAACAGCAGGGTGAGCACGGCGTCCAGCAGCGCGATCGGGTCACCGCCGTGGAAACGGTCGGCGAGGTGGTCGAGGACCAGTCGCCCGCCGGGTGCCGGGGCGAGGAGGGCGGCCATGGGGACGACGGCCGCGTCGTCGAGGTCCGCCGGGTGGCGGCGGCACAGTACGGCGAGCAGTTCGTGACCGGCGTGCGCGTACACCGACTCGTCGGCGTGCAGCACCCGGCCCCGGAAGCGGGGCTCGCGGTCGGTCACCGCCGCCAGCAGCCGCTGTCCGGCGGCGCCGTCGGCGAGCGTGCCGGGCCTGATGGACCGCTTGTTGCGCAGGCCCAGGGTGGCGGTCGCCAGCGGCAGTTTGAGGTGCAGCGCGGGAGCGGCGGCCGGGGCGACCGTACGCATCGACAGGGTGGGAACGACCGAGAGGTACGGCCGGTCGGCGAGTACGGCACGGTCGGCGAGTCCCGCCTCGCGCAGGGCCGCGTCGAGAGGCGGGCCGACGGTCGACGGGTGCACGGGCAGGGTGACATGGGTGTGGTCGAGGCCCGCGAGACCGAGCCCGGAGGGGATGGGCCAGCCGTCGGGGAGGTCCCCGGTCACGGAGACGGACTCCCGGGGCAGGGCGAGCCACCGAAGCGGGAAGCTCGGGTGGAACTCCGGTGCGTAGAGCCGCAGTTGTTGCTCGTCGAGGCCGGAGCGGCCGCGTGCGGTCGGGTAGACCGGGTGGTCGAGGCGTGCGGCGAGGGTGTCGTGGGCGAGGCCGGCGCGCAGGCCCGTCCAGTCGGCGGGGTCGGCGCCGTACAGGCCGGCGAGGTTGTCGGCGGTCTCCTTCGCCGTGGCCTCGTGCAGCAGCATCGTGGCGAGGGTCTGGCGGCACTCCTCGGCGAAGGCGTCGAAGCCGGCGCGGTCGACGGGCTCGGCGAGGGCGCGCAGCGCGGCGAGGACGGAGCCGCAGGTGACGAGGTGCGCGCCGTCCGACTCCCGCACGAGCAGGGGCAGTCGGGCGGCGTGGGTGTACTGGAAGCCGTCCTCGGTGACGGGCATCAGGAGGGCGTCGGCAGCGGCGGGCAGACGGAGCCAGGGGCCGTCGGGGTGGTGGACGAGGGTGCTGCGGGAGCGCAGGCCGACGACGTCCTCGCGGAGCAGGGCGCCGAGCACGCGGGTGAGGAGTTCGGCTTCGACGGTGTGCGCGGGGGCGTCGGCGGCAGGGCGGGCGGCGGGCGCGGGAGCGCTCCCGGAAGCGGCGGTCGCGTGCTCGGTGGCGGCGGGCGTGAGGTGGGTGGCGGTGTTCACGGGTGGATATCCCAGCGCTGGGCGGCGAGGAAGTCCGCCGCGACCCGGTCGACGGTCTCCTGGGAGGTGCCGGTGGCGTGGAGGACGCCGAGGTAGTCGCGGTTGGTCCGGTAGAGGTCGTGGTGCTCGCCGGTCGGCCGGAGCGGACGGTACGTCAGATGTACGCCGTCGACGTCGAGTTCGGTCGGGCCGGGCGCGGCGACGAGGGTGCCGGCCCGGTCGGCGCAGGGGTAGTCCAGGCGGGCCGCGCCGTCGCGTCCGATGCCCAGGTCGACGGGCAGCGGCTCGCCGAGGTGGGTGCGGAGGATGTGTTCGAAGAGCGGCAGGCCGAGGAGCCGGGCGAGCAGCAGGTCGCACTGGTCGCCGATGGCACGGTAGTTGACCTCGATGATGCGGGCCCGGCCCTCGTGGACCACGAACTCGGTGTGGCAGGCACCGAACCCGACGCCGAGCGCGTCGAGTTGGGCGAGGATCTGCGCCACGACCGGTTCGGGGTGGGCCGGGACGAAGGTCAGTCGCTCCTCGACGAAGTACGGCAGCGGGGACAGTGTGGTGTGGAAGCCGCCGATGACATGGCGGACCCGGCCGTCGCCGAGGGTCTCCAGGGTGTACAGCTCGCCGGGCAGGTACTCCTCGACGACGAGGGTGGCGCCCGGACGCCGGGCCAGGATCTCCTTGCCGCGGGCCACGAGGTCCCCCGCGCCGGCCACGAGCACGACGTCCTCGCTGGCGACTCCTTCGCGGGGTTTGACGACGCAGGGGTAGGGGGCGTCGGCGACGAGCGGGCCGGTGAGGCCGGCCGGGTCACCGATCTCGGCGGACCAGACGGTGTCCACGCCGGAGGCGGCCAGACGGCGGCGCATCTCGCCCTTGTCCTTCGCGCGCAGGGTGGCCCGCCAGTCCTTGCCGGGGAGTCCGAAGTAGTGGGCGGCGAGGGCGGCCTGGGTCTGCAGATGGTCGCTGTTGGTGAAGACCGCGTCGGGCCGGTGACGGGTGGAGATCCGGGTGACGACGGCACGGTGGTCCCGTACGTCGCACTCCAGGATCTCGGTCTCGGGGTACGCGGCGCGATGGGCGTCGGGCTGGTCGGTGAGAACGGTGACGTGCAGGCCGAGCCGGGCCGCGGCGGGCAGGAAGCCCTCGGTGACGGAGTCCGTGGGGTTGAGGGCGAGCAGGTACAGACGCATCGGGTGGTGCACAACTTCCGCTGGTGGGTGGGGTGTCGGCGGGGCGGGCCCGTCTCGCGGTGGGGCCCGCCCCGGGCACGCGGGAGTCACTGCTCGGGCGGCCGTACGCCGGTGGTCCTCGGAACGGCGACGGGCTCCTCCCGGCCCTGCGGATGCCCGGAAGCCGACCGCCGGGCATCCGGGCATCCGAGGTCTCGTCCGGTGCCTGGGAGGACGGGGTGGGAGGTGGCCCGCTTCCCGCCGGGTCCTGTGCGGAGTGCCGGCGGTGGTGACGAAGATCAGGTCGGCGTCGGCCCGGTCGATCTCCTCGGGGTGAGTCTGGTCATCGCTACGCGATCTTGTGGATAAGGTAAGCCTCACCTACCCCGACCGCCAAACCCCCTTCACGCTCTGGAGTGACCGATGACCGTGGCCCACCTGGAGAACACCCAGGCCGACACCGCCACGCCCGTCCCGGAACTCCTCGCCGCCGCCTACCGCCGTCTGGACGCGGAGTGCGAGGCCCTGGCCGTACGCGTCGCGGAAGCCGGCCGCCCGGCCGCCCGACAGTGGCCGCCCTCCGGACCGAACTCACCCCGACTCGGCACGCCCACCATCGGGCTGATGGACGGTCAGAGTGCCGTCGAGGCGTTCGTCGAGGCGGAGGCCGCCCGCATCCAGGACCGCTACGACCACTCCGCGCCCCGGCATGTCGCCGCCTCCCGCGCCCTGCACGACTACGCCTGGTCGGTCGGCCTGCTGATGAGCGGAGTCTGGTACCTGGAGCGGCGCGTACCCCGTATCGCTCCCGACGACATACGGGTCGACCTCGCGACGGGCACGTTCGAGGTGCGGCCCGGCTCCGGACTCCTCTGTCTGCCGGACGACCCGGTGGCGGTCCTGCCCGGTGCCCGTGCCGTGGCCCACGAGGAGGCCTTGCGCGCCGAGTTGCGGGCCGCGGTCGCGGACCACATGGGCCCGGTGCTGGACGCGATCGGCCCGTACGTCCGCCGGGGCTCGCGTGCGCTGTGGGGCCTGGTCTCCGACGACCTGGTCTCCGGCCTCTGGTACCTCGGCCGTACGCGCGGCGACGAAGCCGCCGGCGTCCGGGCCGCCTCCGCGGTCCTCCCCACCGCCCACGCGCCCTTCCCCGGCGGCGCAGACTTCCGTTCCCTCCGCACGAGTGACGGCCGCGACCACCCGACCCGCACCCGTGTGGGCTGCTGCCTCTACTACACGATCCGCCCCGCCGAGGCCTGCTCCGCCTGCCCCCGCACCTGCGACGCGGAACGGCTGCGGCGGCTGGAGGGGTGACCACCACCCGGCCGACGCCCCTACGGCGCGAAGCCGAGGGAAGCCGTGACGACCGCGTGGGCCGCTCCGCACCGCCGCCGAAACTTTCGGACCGCTCCGGAGGCCCGTTCCGATTGACGCCGCTCGCCACAGATGGCAACACTCTTCGACGAGTTTCCAACAGGAAGCGTCAAAGGTCGCAGCACAGGAGGTCGGCTTGCGCGAGTACGCCGGATACGTCTTCGTCTACTTCACCGGCGAGGGCACCCCGGACGGCGAGCGGATCAGGTTCGCGCTCAGCCGGGGGGACGATCCCCTGCGCTGGCGCGAGCTGAACGGCGGGGAGCCGGTGCTCGGTTCGGACCTGGGCACGCGCGGGCTGCGCGATCCGTTCGTGGTCCGCGCACCGCAGGGCGACCGGTTCCATCTGATCGCCACCGACCTCCGGATGCACGGCGAGCCCGACGGCGACTGGGACCGCGTCCAGCGCACCGGCAGCACCTCCCTCATGGTCTGGGACAGCACCGATCTGGTGCACTGGACCGACCGCCGTCTCGTGCGTGTCGCCCCCGACACCGCCGGCAACGTCTGGGCGCCCGAGGCCTGCCACGACCCCGTCCTCGACGCGTACGTCGTCTTCTGGGCGTCGAAGCTGTACGCCGAGGACGACCCCGACCACACCGCCGAGACCCACAACAGGATGCTGTACGCGACCACCCGCGACTTCCGCGTCTTCGGCGAGCCCCGCGTCTGGAACGATCCCGGACACTCGGTCATCGACTCGACCCTCGTCCGGCACGACGGCTCGTACTACCGCTTCACCAAGGACGAGCGCGGCAACTCCCCCGCCACCCCGGGCGGCAAGTTCATCACCGTCGAGAAGTCGGCCGGGCTGTGCGACACCTCGTACGCGTTCGTGGCCGACCGGATCGGTCAGGGGGCTGTCGAGCAGGGCGAGGGGCCGATCGTCTTCCGGTCGAACACCGACGAGGACAAGTGGTACCTGTTCGTCGACGAGTTCAGCGGACGCGGCTACGTCCCCTTCGAGACCTCCGACCTCGCCTCCGGCAAGTGGACGCCCTGCGAGGACTTCGCGCTGCCGCCCGGTGCCCGGCACGGTTCGGTGCTGCCGGTCACGCGGGCCGAGTACGAGCGGCTGCTCGCCGCGTACGCGCCGAAGGCGTCCGTCGTCGACGCCACCGTCCCCGGCGGCCTGAAGGCGTACGCGATCGTGGACGACGCCGCCTCGAAGGTCGTCCTGCCCCTGCACCCGGGCACCGAACTCGACGGTCTGGCACCGGAGTTCGACCTGTCGGCGGACGCCCGCATCGATCCGCCCTCCGGCACCCCGCGCGACTTCCGCAGCCCGCGGCCGTACACCGTCACGCCGGCCGACGGAACCGCGCGCACCTGGACCGTCGAGGCCCTGCACATGCGCAGCCCGCTGCTGCCGGGACTGTATGCCGATCCCAACATCCAGGAGTTCGGGGGCCGTTACTACATCTATCCGACGACCGACGGTTTCGAGGGCTGGGGCGGGACACGGTTCGAGGTGTTCTCCTCCGACGACCTGGTCACCTGGGAGGGCCACGGGGTGGTCCTCGACCTGGAGTCCGCCGTCGGCTGGGCGGACCGCTGCGCCTGGGCGCCGGCCGCCGGGGAGCGCGACGGGTCGTACTACTTCTACTTCTGCGCCGAACAGCAGATCGGCGTGGCCGTCGCGGACAGCCCGACCGGCCCGTTCCGGGACGCGCTCGGCCGGCCGCTCATCGGGCGCGACGACTACGAGGGCCAGATGATCGACCCGGCCGTCTTCGTGGACGACGACGGCACGGCCTACCTCTACTGGGGCAACTGCGAGGCCTACGGGGTACCTCTCGCCGAGGACATGGTGTCCTTCGACCCGGCGCGGGTACGGCGGTTCACCCCGGACGGCTTCCGCGAGGGGGCCTTCGTCGTCAAGCGGCGGGGTGTCTACTACTTCATGTGGTCCGAGGACGACACCCGCAGCGAGGACTACCGCGTCGCCTACGCGACCGGGCCCACACCGCTCGGCCCGTGGACGAAGCAGGGTGTCATCCTGCGGAAGCGTCCGGGGTACGGGATCCTCGCCACCGGCCACCACACGGTCGTGAACGTCCCCGGCACCGACGACTGGTTCATCTGCTACCACCGGTTCGCGGTTCCCGGCCCCGGCACCCCGCGCGGCGACGGCGTCCGCCGCGAATCCACCCTGGACCGGCTGGTGTTCGCTGCGGACGGCTCGATCGAGGAGGTCGTGCCGACGCTGGAGTCCATCGGGCCGGTGACCGGCGCGGGGTGACGTCCTCAGTCGTGCGGCGTCAGTCGTGCGGCGTCAGTCGTGCGGCGCCTGTCCGCTGACCCTGTGGTCCGCGTGGCTGAGGGCCTCCATGACCAGGCGGCGCAGATGTCCGTCGCCGAGGCTGTAGTAGATGTGACGGCCCTCCCGGCGGGTGTCCACCAGTCCGGCGAGCCGGAGTTTCGCCAGATGCTGGCTGACCGCCGTGCGGGACGCCTCGCAGCGGTCCGCCAGAGAGCCGACGTCCGACTCGCCCTGGGCGAGCAGCCACAGCAGATGGAGCCGGGTGGCGTCGGAGAGCATCGCGAACACGCCGGTCGCCTCGGCGAGCCGCGCGCTGTCGGGGGCGCGCAGATGCGTACCGGACGCAGGTGACACCGCGTGGCGTTCTGGCATGGCCCCAGCGTAGGCGGTTCGTCGGCGGAGCGGGGTGTCGCACGCTCGGGCACCATCATGTGCGCAGGTGCGCACATGATGGGTACACTGGGCCGTCCCGACACCCGACGCCACGCCGAGGGGAGCCGTTCCTATGCTCGCCGTTCTGCGTCATCGCGCCTACCGGCGGCTGTTCGCCGCCCAGGTCGTCGCTCTCGTGGGCACGGGTCTCGCGACCGTCGCCCTCGGACTGCTGGCCTACGACCTGGCGGGCGCCGACGCCGGTTCCGTCCTCGGGACGGCCCTGGCGATCAAGATGGTGGCGTACGTGGTGATCGCCCCGGCCGTCGGCGCGGTCGCCGACCGGCTGCCGCGCCGGGCGCTCATGGTGACGGCGGATCTGGTGCGCGCCGGGATCGCGCTGTCGCTGCCGTTCGTCGGCGAGGTCTGGCAGGTGTACGTCCTGGTGTTCCTCCTGCAGTCCGCCTCGGCCGCGTTCACCCCCACGTTCCAGGCCGTCGTCCCCGACGTGCTGCCCGAGGAGCGCGACTACACACGGGCGCTGTCGATGTCACGGCTGGCGTACGACCTGGAGAGCCTCTTCTCCCCCGCCCTCGCCGCCGCCCTGCTGTCCGTCGTCACCTACGACCGGCTGTTCACCGGCACCGTCCTCGGTTTCCTCGCCTCGGCCGCGCTGGTGGTCTCCACCGCCCTGCCCGAACGGGCCGCCGCCCTCCCCCGCACCGGCGGCGTGTACGCCAGGGCCACGGCCGGCACCCGCCTCTTCCTCGGTGTCCCCGCGCTGCGGGCCCTGCTCGCCCTGAACCTCGCGGTCGCGGCGGCCGGTGCGACGGTGACGGTCAACTCCGTGGTCTACGTCCGCGATGTGCTGGGCCTGTCGGCGGGTGCCGTCCCGCTCGCGCTCGGGGCGTACGGCGCCGGGTCGATGGCCGTCGCCCTGCTGCTGCCCCGCCTGCTGGACAGGGTGCCGGACCGGGCCGTGATGCTGCCGGGCGCCCTGTCCCTGACCCTTGTCTTCGCCGGGCTCGGGGCCGTCACGGCCGCGCGGGAGGGGAGTTGGCGGCTGCCCGCCCTGCTCGTTCTGTGGGCCGCGTTCGGCGCCGCGTCCTCGGCGGTGCTCACCCCGGCCGGGCGGCTGGTGCGCCGCTCGGTGGCGCCCGGGGACCGTACGGCCGCGTTCGCCGCGCAGTTCTCCCTCTCGCACGGCTGCTGGCTGCTGACGTACCCGCTGGCCGGGTGGCTGGGCGCGGCGGGGCTCGGCCGGGCGGTGCTCGCGCTGGGGGCGATCGCCCTGGGCGGGGCGCTGCTGGCCGTACGGCTGTGGCCGCCGGCGTCGGTGACCGCCTCTCCCGCGGCCCCCGCGCCGACGGCCCACGTGCACGCGGACCTCCCGCTCGGCCATCCCCACCTGGTGGGCGCCCTGCGCGTGCCCACGGGCTGGCGGCACAGCCACGGACACCTCAGCGACGGGCTGCACGCCCGGTAGCGGCGGCGCGCGGTCCGGCCGCCTCCCGTCGGCGCCGTCACACGCTGAGCGCGGCCCTGACGGTCCGCTCGGCCCCCGTCCCCCCTTCGCCCGAGGAGGTGACCCGGCCCGCCTCCAGTACGTAGTACCGCTGGGCCGCCCGCATGGCGAAGCCCACGTGCTGTTCGACGAGGAGGACGCAGAGGCCGCCCCGGCGGGTCAGGGCGAGGATCGTCTCCTCGATCTCGGCGACGACGGAGGGCTGGATGCCCTCGGTCGGCTCGTCGAGCAGGAGGAGCCTCGGACGGGTGATCAGCGCGCGGGCGAGGGCGAGTTGCTGGCGCTGACCGCCGGAGAGGAGACCGGCCCGGCGGCCGGACAGCTCCCGCAGGACCGGGAACAGGTCCAGGGCCTCCGCGACCGCCTCCCTGCCGTCCGGGCGGCCGTCGGCGACCAGTTGCAGGTTCTCGGCGGTGGTGAGGTGCGGGAAGGACTGCTGGCCCTGCGGGACGTACGCCATGCCCCGGGCCACCCGCTGGTGCGGGGCGAGATGGGTGATGTCCTCGCCGTCCAGCAGGACGGTCCCGCCCTTCGGCCTGATCAGCCCCATGGCGGCGCGCAGGAGGGTGCTCTTGCCGGCGCCGTTGTGGCCGAGGACGGCCGCGACGCCGTCCCCCGGAACGGAGACGGTCACGCCGTGCAGCACGGTCGTCCGGTCGTAGCCGGCCCGGACGGAGTTGATCTCCAGCATGGACGTCACGCCTCCTCGGCGACGGGGACGGGAGCGGCGACCGGCTCCGTGGCGGTCACGGACACGGGATCGGGCTCCGACGCGCGGCCGAGATAGACCTCCTGGACCCGGGCGTCGGCCTGGACCTCGGTGACGGAGCCCTCGCTGAGGACCCGGCCGGCGTGCAGGACGGTGACGCTGCGGGCGAAGGAGCGCACGAAGTCCATGTCGTGCTCGATGACCACCACCGTGCGGTCCTCGCCGATCCGCCGCAACAGCTCGCCCGTGGCCTCGCGTTCGTCGTGGCTCATACCGGCGACCGGTTCGTCGAGGAGGAGCAGCTTCACGTCCTGGACGAGCAGCATGCCGATCTCCAGCCACTGCTTCTGGCCGTGCGCGAGCACACCCGCCGGACGGTCGGCCAGCTCCGTCAGACCGGTGGTCTCCAGGGCCCGGGTCACCTCCTCCGGTACGCCCTTGCGGCGCCGGAGCATGGTCAGCGGGCCGCGCCCGGCGCCCGCCGCGATGTCGAGGTTCTGCAGGACGGTCAGCTCCTCGAAGACGGTGGCCGTCTGGAACGTACGGCCGATGCCCTTGCGGGCGATCCGGTGCACCGGTCTGCCGATGAGTTCCTCGCCGCCGAAGCGGACCGATCCGGTGGACCTCACCAGACCCGTGACGGCGTCGACGAGCGTGGTCTTGCCGGCGCCGTTCGGGCCGATGAGGAAGCGCAGGTCGCCGGGGTGGATGTCGAGGTCCACGCCGTCGACGGCCTTGAAGCCGTCGAACGTCACCCGCAGATCGCGGACCGTCAGGCCCTCGCCGCTCATGCCGTTCCTCCTGTCGGGGCCGAGGCCGGAGCCGTGATCGAGGTCGTGGCGGCGGGGCCGGCCGTGGGGGTACGACGGCGGCGCACCACGCTCGCCAGGGAGGCCAGGCCGCCGGGCAGGAAGCCGACCGCCAACACGAACAGCAGGCCCTGGAGGTACGTCCACGCGGCGGGGAAGGCGTCGGAGAGGGTGCTCTGCGCCCAGGCCACCGCGATCGCGCCGAGTACGGCGCCCACCAGGGAGGCCCGGCCGCCCACCGCCGCGCCGATGACGAAGCCGATGGACGGGACGACGCCGATCAGCGCCGGGGAGATGATGCCGACCGCCGGGACGAACAGGGCGCCCGCGAGGCCGGCCATGCCCGCCGCCACGACGTACGCGACGAGCTTGACGTTGGCGGGGTCGTAGCCGAGGAAGCGCACGCGCTCCTCGGAGTCCCGTACGGCGACGAGGAGTTCGCCGAAGCGGCTGACGAACAGCTGGCGGGCGGCGGCCATCAGCAGCAGGAGCACGGCGGCGATGACGAAGTACACCATCCGCTGGTTCACCGGGTCGTCGAGGTCGTAGCCGAAGAAGCCCCGCATGTCGGTGAGGCCGTTGGTGCCGCCGGTGGTGGCCTGCTGGCCGACGAGCCAGATGGCGAGGGCGGCGGCCAGCGCCTGGCTGAGGATCGCGAAGTAGGCGCCCTTCACCCGGCGGCGGAAGACGAAGAAACCGAGCAGCGCGGCGACCGCCATGGGCAGCAGGACGGTCATGGCGAGGGCGAACGCCGGGTCGGCGAACGGCCGCCACCACCAGGGCAGGGTGTCGCCGGTGCCGTAGAGCTGCATGAAGTCGGGCAGGGTCTGGCCGGTGTCGGCGGCGTCGGCCAGCTTCAGGTGCATGGCCATGGCGTAGCCGCCGAGGCCGAAGAAGACGCCCTGGCCGAGGACGAGCAGGCCGCCGCGGCCCCAGGCGAGGCTCACGCCGACCGCCACGATCGCGTAGCACAGGTATTTGGCGAGGAGGTTGAGCCGGAAGTCGGAGAGGACGAGCGGGGCGACGCCGAGGAGCAGGACGGCGCCGAGGAGGAAGGCGCCGGGGACGCGGAAGCGGTCCAGGAGGGACGGCGACGGCTCCGGCGCGACGGACGTCTTCTCGGGGGAGGGTGTGGTCGTCGTCATGCCAGGCTCCGGGTGCGCAGTGTGTACAGGCCCTGGGGTCGCCACTGCAGGAAGGCGACGATCGCCACGAGCACGATGACCTTGGCGACGCTGACCGTCGTCGAGTACTCCAGCACGGACTGCAGGACGCCGAGCGCGAAGGCGGTGATGACGCTGCCCTTGAGCTGGGCGACGCCGCCGACGACCACGACCAGGAAGGCGTCGACGATGTAGTTGGTGCCCATCGTCGGGCCGATCGGGCCGACCAGGGTGAGCGCCACCCCGGCCACGCCCGCGAGGCCCGAGCCGATGAAGAACGTCGTCCGGTCCACGCGCTCGGTGGCGATGCCGGACACCTCGGCGAGGTCCCTGTTCTGCACGACGGCCCGGATGCGACGGCCCAGCGGGGTCGTGCGCAGGATCAGGGTGAGACCGAGGACGCAGAGCAGCGCGAGACCGAGGATGAACAGCCGGTTGGTGGCGAAGGTGATGCCGCCGACCGCGATGTTGCCGGTGAGCAGGTCCGGGGCGCGGGTCTGGACGTTCGGGGCGCCGAAGATGTCACGGGCGAGCTGCTGGAGCATCAGGGAGACGCCCCAGGTGACCAGCAGGGTGTCCAGGGGTCTGGTGTAGAGGCGCCGGATGAGCAGCCATTCGAGCAGCGCGCCCATGGCTCCGGCGACGAGGAAGGCCAGCGGCAGGGCGAGGAGCAGGGAGAGGCCGGCGCCGCTGATGGACTTCTGGAGCACGTACGTGGTGTAGGCGCCGGCCATGATGAACTCGCCGTGCGCCATGTTGATCACGCCCATCTGACCGAAGGTCAGGGTGAGGCCGAGGGCGATGAGGAGGAGGACGGCACCGATGCTGATGCCGGTGAAGGACTGGTTGAGGATGACCGTCATGACGCGGCTCCCGGTCGGGGGGTGGGGTGCGTTGGCGGGTGCGGACGAGTGGGGGTGCTCGCGCAGTTCCCCGCACCCCTGAAAGACACGGCCTCCGCGGGCCGATGAAAAGCAGCGGGCGCAGCCGCGCTTGTCAGGGGCGCGGGGAACTGCGCGACCAGCCCCCAACCACCCGCGGACTCACGACAGACCGGCGGCCCAGGCGTACCCCTTCAGATACGGGTCCGGCTTGATCGGCTTGCCGGAGTTCCAGACCTCCTCGATCAGCCCGTCCGAGCCGATCTTCCCGATCCTCGCCGTCTTGTAGACGTGCTGCGTCGCGCCGTCGACCGTGACCTTGCCCTCGGGAGCGTCGAGTTCGATGCCGCCGGATGCCTTCTTGACCTTGGCCACGTCGAAGGACCCGGCCTTCTCGACCATCTCCTTCCAGAGGTACACGGAGATGTACGCGGCCTCCATCGGGTCGCTGGTCGGCTTGTCCTTGCCGTACGCCGCCTGGTAGGCCGCCACGAACGTGGTGTTGGCGGCGCCCGGCGTGGTCTCGTAGTAGTTCCAGGCGGTCAACTGGCCTTCCAGGTACTGGGTGCCGATGCTCTTGACCTCCTCCTCGGCTATCGACACCGAGAGCACCGGCAGACTCTTCGCGGTCAGCCCGGCGGACTTGTACTCCTTGAAGAAGGCCACGTTGCTGTCGCCGTTGAGGGTGTTGAAGACGGCGTCCGCGCCCGCGTCCTTGACCTTGTTGACGATGGTGCTGAACTCGGTGGAGCCGAGCGGCGCGTAGTCCTCGCCGACCACCTTCATGCCCTGGGCCTCCGCGTACGCCCTGATGATCTTGTTGGCGGTGCGCGGGAAGACGTAGTCGCTGCCCACCAGGTACAGCCGCGTCAGGCCCTGCTTCTTGAGGTAGTCGAGGGCGGGGACGATCTGCTGGTTGGTGGTGGCGCCGATGTAGAAGATGTACGGGGACTGCTCCAGGCCCTCGTACTGCACGGGGTAGAACAGCAGCGACCTGTAGCGTTCGAAGACCGGCTTGACGGCCTTGCGGCTGGCGGAGGTCCAGCAGCCGAAGGTGGCGACCACCTTGTCGTCGGTGATCAGGGCCTCCGCCTTCTCCGCGAAGGTCGGCCAGTCGGAGGCGCCGTCCTGGCTGACGGGCTTCAGTTTCTTGCCCAGCACGCCACCGGCGGCGTTGATCTCCTTCACCGCGAGCAGCAGCGCGTTGTGGACGGTGACCTCGCTGATGGCCATGGTGCCCGAGAGCGAGTTCAGCAGACCCACCTTGACGGTGTCTCCGGAGGTGTCCGCCTGCGCACCCGCGGCCGACGACGTACCGCTGCCCGTCTTGGCGCCGCACGCGCTGAGGGCGGCGGTCGTACCGAGGGCCGACGCACCCGCGAGCAGACCACGTCTGCTGATACCGATCCGGGACATGCAATACCTCCTAGGTCGCTGAAGTGCGACCACAGCCTGCGAGAGGACTGTTTCCCCGGCGTTTCACGGCAATTGAAGAACAGTTTCCTGAGGAAGTATTTTTCGAGGGCCACGAAATGATTGTTACTTCGCACGGAAAGGATGCACTCCTGGTTTGTCTGTGAGGAGCGGGGTGATCGACGGTAAGCTCCCGGCACCACCGTCGCGGGGTCGGTGGAGAGCGAGTCGAGGAGTGCGATGGCGAGGCGGCCCGAGGAACTGCTCCATCTGCTGACCCGGGCGGAGCGCCTGTCCGTACGCCGAGTCCAGTCCGTCCTCGACGAGTTCGGCTGTTCGGTCGAGGCGTGGCGGGTGCTTGACCTGCTCTCCGACGGGCACGGCCACAACATGACGGCCCTCGCCGAGCACGCCTTCCTGCCGGCGCCGAGCCTGACCAAGCTGATCGACCAACTCGTCGACCAGAACCTGCTGTTCCGACGCGTCGACCCCGTCGACCGGCGCCGCGTCCTGGCCCACCTCACCCCGCGCGGCAGGGAGCGCTGGCAGCTGCTCGCCCGCGAAGTGCGCGCCGACTGGGCCGAGTCGGAGCCACCGCTCACCGACGAGGACGGTCACCGGCTCGAAATCCTGCTGGACCGGCTGGCCCGGAATCTGGAGGGCGGCGGGAGCGCCGACGGCCGGGACCGGGTCAGCGCAGGTCGTGCGGAGCGCGCAGCTGGGCGAGGACGTTGAAGTCGTAGCCGTCCGCCCGCGCGAGGTAGATGCGCTGGCGGACATGCCGCCCGTCCAGGCCGAGCAGCCCGCGCGGGCCCTCGTACGAGACGGTGTCGGCGACCGCCCCGATCGCCGACACGTCCGCCGCGCCCGCCCGTTCGACGAGCGCGGCGAGCAGCAGGACACCCTCGTAGCAGGACTCACCGAGGCTGCCCGGGGTCGGCGCCTCCAGACCGAAGCGGCCGGTGTACCGGCCGTGGAAGTCCAGGGTGTTCTGATCGGCGAGCGAGGCGAAGTAGCCGGCGGCGCTGTACAGGTCGAGGGTGGCCTCGGGGCCGCTGCCCAGCAGCATGTTCTCGTCCATCAGCGTGCTCAGCCGCAGGCACCGCCGGTCCAGCCCGGCGGCGGCGAAGGCCCGGTTGAAACGGACCGCGTCGCTGCCGACCAGGAGCATCAGGACCCCGTCGGCGTCGGCCCGCTCGATGCGGCGCAGGACGGGCCCGAAGTCCTCGGTGCCCAGCGGCAGATACGCCTCACCGCCGACCCGGCCCCGGCACGCGCGGGCGTACCCCCGGGCCGCCCGCGCGGTGCCGCGGGGCCACACGTAGTCGTTGCCGACGACGAACCAGCGGCGCACCCCGCGGGACTCGGCGAGCAGCCGCATCGCGGGCAGCAGCTGCCAGGACGGCGTCTCGCTCGTCATGAAGACGCCCTCGGTGCGCTCCCCGCCCTCGTACAGGGCCGTGTAGACGTAGGGCACCCGGTGCGCGATCCGTGGGGCCACGGCCTGCCGGACGGAGGAGATGTGCCAGCCGGTGACGCCCTGCACCGCGCCCGAGGCGACCAGGGCCTCGACGTCCTCGGCGACCCGCCGCGGCTCGGCCCCGCCGTCGACCTCGACCAGCCGCAGCTCCCTGCCCAGCACTCCCCCGGCCCTGTTGACCTCCTCGGCGGCCAGCCGCGCACACGCCCCGCAGGTGGGGCCGAAGATCCCGGCGGGGCCGCGCATCGGGTAGACGAGCGCGACGTCGAAGGCCGAGTCGTCGGCCGTGTACCACCCGGGGGTGTGGAGGCGCAGCGGTCGCCGATTCATGGGCTCATGATGGCGTGATCGCCGGCGACGTCCCAGGTGGTGCCCACGGATCGAGACCGATTCGCAGGCCGGGCCGAGGGCCGGTGACGCCGGTCGCCGGGGGCGGGTCACCGGGCCGTCGCGTCCCCTCGCTCGAACAGCAGCGGCCGCCGTCCCGGGCCGGAACGTCAGGCGGTGCCGCCCTTGCGGGACCTGAGCCACCACACGCCGCCGCCGAGGGCGAGGACGACGGCCGCGCCGATGGCGAGGGGTACGGCCGGGGAGCCGCCGTCGTCGTCGGTGCTGTCCGCCGCCTGCGCCGACGGGGCGGAGGTCTTCGCACTGGGTTCGGGTGAGGGGGCGGCCGTCGTGGGCTCCTCGGACGGGGTGGGGCTGACGGCCTCGGCGCCCGGGGCGGCGGCCTTCAGTACCAGACGGGGGGCCGGGTGACCGTGGCCGTGGCCGTCTCCTTCGGCCTCCTCCTCCAGTTCGATCCAGCGGTCGACCTTGCCGTCGCTGTAGGACTGCAGGGTCTTGAAGGCCAGTGACTTCGCGTCGGGCAACTGCCGTACGGTGACGACGTACTCGACGTCCTCCCCCACGACGAGCTTGGCGCCGGAGACGGTGTAGCCCCGGGCGGTCGGGGTGAACTTCCAGCCGTCCGGGCCCTTTTTGTAGGTGAGGTCGGCGGGGGCGATGCCCTTCGGGAGGATCACCTCCAGCTTGGTGATGCCGGCGGCGGCGGACTCCGACTCCGCGGAGAAGGTCAGGTCGACGTTCTGGTCGAGGGCGCGGGCGCCCTCCGCCTCGACCTCCGCGTGGGCCGCGGCCGGCCCCGCGGTGGCGACGGCGACCGCGAACGCGGCCGCGGTGAGGACGCCGAGACGGCGCGAACTGCGTACGAAGGACGGGCGGTGCACTGCGGACTCCCTGGGCCGACGGCATGAAGGACGCATTCAAGCGCAGGCCGGGACCCGTGGCCAAGGGCGGTCACCTGTACGAACGGTTCCCGCCATCCGAGGTCGGCGCGAGGTCACTCGTGTGCGGCATGGGGAGGGTGGGGCGCGCGCCGGGGTGTGAGCTGTTCCACGGCGCCCGCGCGCCCCTCGTCGCCGCTTGTCAGCGCCCTTATGTGGGCACTACTGTCACCACGCCTTGGTGAACGGGAAATCCGGTGTGATGCCGGTGCGGCCCTCGCCACTGTGATCGGGAAGTCCGGCTCCAGTCCTCACGGACAGCCACTGGGTTGATATGACCCGGGAAGGCGGAGCACGGGCGGTGGGACCCGTGAGCCAGGAGACCGGCCAAGGCGCGTCAACCATCCACGAGGTGCTGGAGAGGGTCTGCTGAGCCATGCACATAGCCGAGGGTTTCCTTCCTCCGGCGCACGCGATCGCCTGGGGCGTCGCGTCCGCGCCATTCGTCGTCCACGGAGTCCGGGCACTCACCCGTGAGGTGAAGGAGCACCCCGAGAGCACGCTGCTGCTCGGCGCCTCCGGGGCCTTCACCTTCGTCCTGTCGGCGCTGAAGCTGCCGTCGGTCACCGGCAGTTGCTCCCACCCCACCGGCACCGGCCTGGGCGCCATCCTGTTCCGGCCCCCGATCATGGCGGTCCTGGGCACCATCACCCTGCTCTTCCAGGCGCTGCTGCTCGCGCACGGCGGCCTGACCACGCTCGGCGCCAACGTCTTCTCGATGGCGATCGCCGGCCCCTGGGCGGGCTACGGCGTCTACCGGCTGCTGCGACGGTTCGACGTGCCGCTGATGGTCACCGTGTTCTTCGGCGCGTTCGTCGCCGACCTGGTCACCTACTGCGTCACCAGCGTGCAGCTGGCGCTCGCGTTCCCCGACACCAGCAGCGGCTTCCTGGGCGCGCTCGGCAAGTTCGGCTCCATCTTCGCCGTCACCCAGATCCCGCTCGCGGTCAGCGAGGGCCTCCTCACCGTGCTGGTGATGCGGCTGCTGGTGCAGTCGAGCAAGGGCGAACTGACCCGCCTCGGCGTGCTTCTGGCCGGCCGGCGCGACAGCGCCGCCACCAAGGCCGGGACGGAGGCGGTGGCCCGATGAACCGCAACGCAAAGATCAACACCATGCTGCTGCTCCTCGTGGCCGCGCTCGCCGTCCTGCCGCTGGCCCTCGGCCTCGGTGACCACAAGAAGGAGCCCTTCACGGGCGCGGACGCCGAGGCGGAGACCGCGATCACGGAGATCGAGCCGGACTACGAGCCGTGGTTCTCCCCTCTCTACGAACCGCCGTCCGGTGAGATCGAGTCGGCCCTCTTCGCCCTTCAGGCCGCGCTCGGCGCCGGAGTCCTCGCCTACTACTTCGGCATCCACCGGGGCAGGCGCCAGGGCGAGGCGCGGGCCCGGGCGCAGCTGGACGGGGCCGCAGGCACCGGCACGGTCCCGACGACACCGGTGAGCGCGACGGCCACGGCGGCCTCCACGGCTTCCGCGGGCACGCCGGCGGCGACGGGTGCAGCGGCGTCACCGCCCGCATCGGCTTCCACGGGCACGTCGGCCTCCACAGCCGCATCGGCTTCGACGGCCACGTCGGCCGCCCCGCCCGCATCGGCTTCCACGGCCGCGACGACCGCGACCGGCGAGGAACGCTCGTCCGGCGGCCCCGCCGGGGACTCCCCCGCCGGGCGGGTCTGACCCTCGTGCTGCCGATCGACGCGGCGGCGCACAGCAGTCGCTGGCGCCGCCGCCATCCCGTGGACAAGGCCGTGCTCGGGCTAGGCCTCACCCTGCTCGCGATCTCACTGCCCCCCTGGCCCGGCGCCGCCCTGGTCCTGCTGACCGCGCTCGTCGTGCTGCTGGGCCCGGCGGGTGTGCCCGGCCGCCGGCTGTGGCGCGCCTACCGGGTGCCGCTGGGCTTCTGCGTGACCGGCGCCCTGCCGCTGCTCGTCCAGGTCGGCGGACCCGGCGGGTTCGTCGCCCTGGCCGGCGGCGGCCCGGTCCGCGCCGGGGAACTGCTGCTGCGCACCTCCGCCGCCTCCCTCGGTGTGCTGCTGTTCGCCTTCACCACACCCATGTCGGACCTGTTGCCGCGCCTGGTGAAGGCCGGGGTACCCGCGCCGGTGGTGGACGTCGCCCTGGTCACGTACCGCATGAGCTTCCTCCTGCTGGACTCCGTGCGTCGGATCCGGGAGGCGCAGGCCGCCCGGCTGGGGCACACCACGCGGGCCGCGACCTGGCGTTCGCTCGCCGGTCTCGGCGCCACCGCGTTCGTCCGGGCCTTCGACCGGGCGGCACGGCTGCAGACCGGGCTCGCCGGGCGGGGGTACGACGGCACCCTGCGCGTGCTGGTGCCCGAGGCCCGGGTCTCCGTCCGCTTCGTCGGGGCCGGCGTCGCACTCCTCGCCGCCGTGACCGCCCTCACCTTCGTCCTGGAAAGGCCGCTGACATGAGCGACCCCGTGCTGGTCACCCTGCGGGGCGCCTCCTTCGCCTACGAGGACGGCCCGGTCGTGCTCAGCGACCTCGACTTCGAGGTCCACGAGGGGCGCGCCCTGGCCCTGCTGGGCCGCAACGGCAGCGGCAAGACGACGCTGATGCGGCTGCTCAGCGGCGGACTGCGGCCCCGTACGGGCGAACTGGCGGTCGAGGGACGGCCGGTGACGTACGACCGGAAGGGTCTGACCCGGCTGCGCACCACGGTCCAGCTGGTCGTCCAGGACCCGGACGACCAGTTGTTCGCGGCCTCCGTCGCCCAGGACGTGTCGTTCGGTCCGCTCAATCTCGGCCTGCCCGACGCGCAGGTGCGGGCCCGCGTCGACGAGGCGCTCGGCGCGCTCGGCATCGCCGCGCTCGCCGACCGGCCCACCCATCTGCTCTCCTACGGCCAGCGCAAGCGGACCGCCATCGCCGGCGCGGTCGCGATGCGACCCCGGGTCCTGATCCTCGACGAGCCGACCGCCGGGCTCGACCCCGACGGACAGGAACGGCTCCTCGCCACCCTGGACGACCTGCGCCGGTCCGGCACGACCGTCGTGATGGCCACCCACGACGTCGACCTCGCCCTGCGCTGGGCCGACGACGCGGCCCTGCTCACCCCGTCCGGCGCGCGCACGGGCCCGGTGGCCACGATGCTCGCCCGCACCGACCTCCTCCAACAGGCCGGACTACGCCTCCCGTGGGGTGTCGCGGTCGCTCAACTGCTGCGCGAGCAGGGCCTGTTGACCGATGAAGCGGCCCGGCCGCGCACCCCCGAGGAGCTGGCGGCCCTGGCTCAGGTCCGCAGGCCGTAGACGCGGACGGCGGTGCCCGCGAAGACCTCCCGGTGTTCGGCCGGGCCGAGGCCGGAGAGCAACGCCTCGGCCGTGTCGAGGACTTCGCGGTAGTCCGAGGCGAGCCGGCAGACGGGCCAGTCGGAGCCGAACATCAGCCGGCGGGGGCCGAAGGCGTCGAGCACGGTGTCGGCGTACGGGCGGAGGCCGGCGACGGACCAGGTCTTCCAGTCCGCCTCCGTGACCAGGCCGGAGAGCTTGCAGACGGTGTTGGGGAGGGCAGCCAGCCGCCTGATCTCGCCCGCCCACGGCTCCAGTTCGCCGGTGGCCACGGGCGGCTTCGCCGCGTGATCGAGGACGAAGGTGAGGTGCGGGAGGCGGGCCGCCGCCTCCACCGCGGCCGGCAGTTGATGGGGCTTGACCAGGAGGTCGTAGACGAGTCCCGCGTCGGCGACGGCGGCCAGGCCCCGCAGCACGTCCGGGCGGAGCAGCCAGCGAGGGTCGGGTTCGCCCTGCACCTGGTGGCGGATGCCCACCAGGTGCTCGCCGCCGGGACCTTCGCGCAGCCTGTCGAGGACGGCGGCGACCCCGGGAGCGGTGAGGTCGGTCCAGCCGACGACCCCCGCGACCAGGTCGCCGCCGGCGGCCAGCGCCAGGAACTCGGGGGTCTCCTCGGGCACGGTGACCGTCTGCACCAGCACCGTGGCGGTGACCCCGGCGGCGCGGGCCTCCGGTTCCAGGTCGCGCAGGGTGAAGTCGCGGCGCAGTGGGGCGAGTTCGGAGCCGGTGATCCAGTCCTGATCACGGACGGAGAGGTCCCAGACATGGTGGTGGGCGTCGACGATCCCGGTGTGCGGGGCGTCCGTACGGGTCGGCGTCACAGCTCCCACACCACGGGCAGTCCCGCGTCGGAGCCCTCCGCCGAGTAGTCGTGGGTGACGGCGAGGAGGTCGGCCATGCGGGCCTGCCAGGCGATGTTGACCGGGAGTTTCTCCAGCTCGGCGATCATGGCCGGGTAGTCCTCGACCTCCAGCAGGTGGAAGAGGTCGGTGCCGCTGCGCCAGATCGTCCAGGCGCTCACCCCGGCGACGCGGATCGCGGCGGTCAGCTCCGCGGGGACCTCCCGGTGGGCCGCCTCGTACTCCTGGACGCGGTCGGCGCGGACCTTGGTGTGCAGGGCGACCCTCACGACGGCTCCTTCTCTTCGGCAGGCTCTTCGGCGGGCACGGGGGCTTCCGGTGCGATGAGACCCGCCGCGCGCAGTTCGTCCCAGAGGGCGGCCGGCACGGGGAGGCGGGACTGCTCCACGGTGTCGCGGACCTCGTCCGGTGAGCGGGCGCCGGTGAGGACGGCGGCGACGGCCGGGTGGCCGAGGGGAAAGCGGAGGGCGGCGGCGCGCAGCGGCACCCCGTGGCGCTCGGTGACCTCCTTCAGGCGCAGGGCCCGTGCGAGTACGGGTTCCGGGGCGGGTGCGTAGTCGTAGGTGGCGCCCGGTGCGGGGTGGGTGAGGAGGCCGGAGTTGAAGACGCCGCCGATGAGGACGCTCCGGCCGCGGGCGGCGGCCTCGGGGAGCAGTTCGGCGAGGCCCTGCTGTTCCAGGAGGGTGTAGCGGCCGGCGAGGAGGACGACGTCGATGTCGGTCTCGCGCAGGAAGCGGGCCGGGACGGCGGTCTGGTTCATACCGACGCCGATCGCTCCGACGACCCCTTCGGCGCGCAGCCGTTCGAGGGCCGGGTAGGCCTCGTCGAGGGCCTGGTCGGCGTGGTCGTCGGGGTCGTGGAGGAGGACGATGTCGACCCGGTCCAGGCCCAGGCGGTCCAGGCTGGCTTCGAGGGAGCGGCGGACGCCGTCGGCGCTGAAGTCCCAGACGCGGCGCAGGGTCGCGGGGACGGCGAAGCCGTCGGCCAGGTCGTCGGCCTCGCCGCCGCCTTCGGCGGGCACCAGCAGACGTCCGACCTTGGTGGAGACGGTGTAGCTGTCCCGGGGGCGCTCGCGCAGGGCGGCGCCCAGGCGGCGTTCGGAGAGGCCGAGGCCGTAGTGGGGGGCGGTGTCGAAGGTGCGGATCCCGGCGTCCCAGGCGGCGTCGACCGCGGCGGCGGCCTCCTCGTCGGCCACCGGGCGGAAGAGGTTGCCGATGCCGGCGGCGCCGTACGCCAGCTCGGTGACCCGGACCCCGGTGCGGCCGAGGGTCCTGGTTCTCATGAGCCCACCGGGCGCAGCCGCAGGCCCTGCATGCCGCCGTCGACGGCGAGGGCGGTGCCGGTGACGGATGCCGCGGCGGGGCTCGCCAGGTACGCGATGGCGGCGGCGACCTCGTCGGCGGTGACCAGTCGGCCCAGGGGCTGGCGGGCCTTGAGGGCGGCGCGTTCGGCCTCGGGGTCGTCGGCGGCGTCGAGGAGCCTGCCGACCCAGGGGGTGTCGGCCGTGCCGGGGTTGACGCAGTTGACGCGGACGCCCTCACGGACGTGGTCGGCGGCCATGGCGAGGGTCAGCGACAGCACGGCGCCCTTGCTGGCGCAGTAGAGGGCGCGTTGCGGCAGTCCGGCGGTGGCGCCGATGGAGCAGGTGTTGACGATGGCAGCGTGGGACGATTTCCGCAGGTGGGGCAGGGCGGCGCGGCTGGTGCGCACGATGCCGAGGACGTTGACGTCCAGGACGCGGTGCCACTGTTCGTCGGGGTTGTCCTCGACGGTGCCGATGGCGCCGATGCCCGCGTTGTTGACCAGGATGTCCAGACCGCCGAGCCGCGCGGCGGCGTCGGCGACGGCGGCCCGTACGGAGGTGTCGTCGGTGACGTCGGCCTTCAGTGCGAGCAGGGGGTCCGAGACCCCCGCGGGGTCGAGGTCGAGGACGGCCACCGCGGCGCCCCGGGCGGCCAGCAGCCGGGCCGTGGCGAGCCCGATGCCCGACGCGCCTCCGGTGACGATCGCCCTGAGTCCCGCGAATTCACCCCCCGGCCCGCTGGGCCCCTCTGTCGGCCCGGTCGGTGCACCTGTCTGCCCGGTCATGCGACGTCCTCCCGTCCAGCGAGGTCGGCGGCCCAGAACGTGCCGTCGGGGTAACGGTATTCGGCGAGCGAGGCGGGGTGCATGGTGGCGGAGAAACCCGGGGTCAGGGGGGCGAGGTAGTGGCCCTCGCGCATCACCACGGGTGCCGTGAAGTGCTCGTGGAGGTGGTCGACGTACTCGATGACCCGGTTCTCGGTGGTGCCGGACAGGGCCAGGTAGTCGAACATCGACAGGTGCTGGACCAGTTCGCACAGGCCCACGCCGCCGGCGTGCGGGCAGACCGGGACGCCGAACTTCGCGGCGAGCAGCAGGATCGCCAGGTTCTCGTTGACACCGCCGACGCGGGCCGCGTCGATCTGCAGGACGTCGAGGGCGTCGGCCTGGAGGAGCTGCTTGAAGACGATGCGGTTCTGTACGTGTTCGCCGGTGGCGACCTTCACGGGGGCGACACCGCGGCGGACGGCGGCGTGGCCGAGGATGTCGTCGGGGCTGGTGGGTTCCTCGATCCAGTACGGGTCGTACGCGGCGAGGGCCCGGGTCCACTCGACGGCCTCGCCGATGTTCCAGCGCTGGTTGGCGTCGATGGCGATGCGCACCCCGTCGCCGACGGCGGCGCGGGCGGTGCGCATCCGGCGGACGTCGTCGTCGAGGTCGGCGCCGACCTTCAGCTTGATCTGGGTGAAGCCGTCGGCGACGGCCTGCTTGGCCAGCCGGGTCAGCTTCTCGTCGGAGTAGCCGAGCCAGCCCGGTGAGGTGGTGTAGCCGGGGTAGCCGCGCTCCAGCAGCCGGCTCTCGCGGTCGGCGAGTCCCGTACGGCCGCGCCGCAGCAGGTCCAGCGCCTCCTCGGGGGTGAGGGCGTCGGCGATGTAGCGGAAGTCGACCTGGGAGACCAGCCACTCGGGCTCGGCGTGGGCGAGCAGCCGCCACAGGGGCTGTCCGGCGCGCTTGGCGGCCAGGTCCCACACGGCGTTGACGACGGCGCCGATGGCCATGTGCATCACGCCCTTCTCGGGGCCGAGCCAGCGCAGCTGGCTGTCCCCGATCAGGTCGCGGTTGACCGAGCCGGGGTCGGCGCACAGCTCCTCGACGGAGCGGCCGACGAGGTGGGGCCGCAGGGCGCCGATGGCGGCGACCTGGACGTCGTTGCCGCGGCCGATGGTGAAGGTGAACCCATGGCCTTCGAGGCCGTCCGCGGCGTCGGTGCGCAGCACGACGTAGGCGGCGGAGTAGTCGGGGTCCGGGTTCATGGCGTCGGAGCCGTCGAGCTCCCGCGAGGTGGGGAACCGGATGTCGTAGGTGTCGACCGCGGTGATCCGGGCGGGGGTTGCAGTCACGGGGGTGCCTTTCACGCTTGGCCGAAGGTCTGGCGCTGGCTCCCGAGCCCGTCGATCTCTAGCTCGACGGTGTCACCGGGGCGGAGGAAGGGGGTGCCGGGCAGGCCGAGGGCGACGCCCGCGGGCGTACCAGTGTTGATCACGTCGCCCGGCCGCAGGACCATGTACCGGCTGAGGTACGCCACGATCTCGTGGACGGGGAAGATCATGTCGCGGGTGTGGCCGTCCTGGCGCTTGACGCCGTTGACGCTCAGGCGCAGCCCGAGGTCCTGCGGGTCGCCGGCCTCGTCGGCGGTGACCAGCCAGGGGCCCATCGGGTTGAAGGTCTCGCAGGACTTGCCGAGGTCCCACTGCGAGGAGTACTCCAGCTGGAACTCGCGTTCGGAGACGTCGTGGCTGACCACGTATCCGGCGATCACGTCGGCCGCCTCCTCGGGGTCCTCCAGGTAGCGGGCCCGGCGTCCGATGACGACCCCCAGCTCGACCTCCCAGTCGGTCTTCACCGAGCCGCGCGGGACGAGCACCTCGTCGTACGGGCCGACGACCGTGCCCGGGTCCTTCATGAAGACCACGGGGCGCGGCGGGATCGCGGCGCCGGTCTCGGCGGCGTGGTCGCGGTAGTTCAGCCCGACACAGACGATCTTGCCGGGGCGGGCGAGGGGGGCGCCGATCCGCAGGCCCTCGGTGTCGAGCACGGGGAGTCCGCCCGCCTCGACGGCCGCGCGGGCGCGGTCGACCCCACCGGAGGCGAGGAAGGCGCCGTCGATGTCGGAGGCCACGGAGGACAGATCCAGCAGCCGGCCGTCGTCGGTACGGACGGCGGGCCGCTCCTCTCCCGGGGCGCCGACGCGTAGCAGTTTCACTGGGGCAGCTCCCTTGCCATGGGCTTCCTTCATTCATCGGAGGAATGATGCACCGCGACTTTAAGGGCAGTTCGGCGCGCTGACAACGTATTCCTCGGATGTATGTGATCGACAAGGACTATTACGCAGGTCACAGATCCGGCATGTACGACATCATCCCCAAGGTGATCGCCAGGCACCCCTGGATAACGCTCACGACTCATCGGGAGAGACCCCTTGTCAACTCCGGCAATGCCGTCGTAACGTCCTCGACGTCCGAGATACATCGGAGGAATCGCAACCACTGCATCGTGGCCGGTCAAACTCCTCTGCTCGTTCACCGGTTGACCCTCGAACCCTCCCCTCCGACGGCCCTCGCATGCCTGTACCGGAGGGCGGCCTCCCCGTCCTGGCTAAGGAGAACCCGGCCATGAAGCTCGCCCGCACCCGCTCCACCGCCGCAGCGGCCTGCGCCCTCGCGGCCCTCACCCTCCTGACCGCGTGCAACCGCGACAGCTCCTCCGGGCCGGCAGGCTCGGGCGGTGACAAGCCCGCCATCGGTATCGACCTGCCGCGCTCCGACTCGGACTTCTGGAACTCCTACGCCGAGTACCTGAAGAAGGACGTCAAGTCCGAGGACATCAACGCACTGCCGCTCAGCAACTCGCAGAACGACATCACCAAGCTCGTCGCCAACGTGCAGGTGTTCCAGAACACCGGCGCCAAGGCCGTCGTCATGGCCCCGCAGGACACCGGCGCCATCGCCTCCACCCTCGACACCCTGGCGTCGAAGAAGATCCCCGTGGTCAGCGTCGACACCCGGCCCGACAAGGGCGACGTCTACATGGTCGTGCGCGCCGACAACCGGGCGTACGGCACCAAGGCCTGCGAGTTCCTCGGCGAACAGCTCGGTGGCAAGGGGAAGGTCGCCGAACTGCAGGGCGCCCTGGACTCCATCAACGGCCGCGACCGCTCCGAGGCGTTCGCGGAGTGCATGAAGACGAAGTTCCCCAAGATCAAGGTCGTCGAGCTGCCCACCGACTGGAAGGGCGACGTGGCCTCCGCCAAGCTGCAGAGTCTGCTCGCCCAGCACCCCGACCTGGGCGGCATCTACATGCAGGCCGGCGGTGTCTTCCTGCAGCCGACCCTGGCGCTGCTGGAGCAGAAGGGCCTGCTGAAGCCGGCCGGGCAGAAGGGCCACATCTCGATCATCTCCAACGACGGCATCCCGCAGGAGTTCGACGCCATCCGCAAGGGCCAGATCGACGCCACCGTCTCCCAGCCCGCCGACCTGTACGCCAAGTACGCGCTGTACTACGCCGAGGCCGCGGCGGAGGGCAAGAAGTTCCAGCCGGGCAAGACCGACCACGACTCCACGATCATCGAGATCCCGAACGGCCTGGAGGACCAGCTGCCGGCGCCGCTGGTGACCAAGGACAACGTGGACGACAAGACCCTGTGGGGCAACAACGTCGGCTAGTCCCGTCCGGGCCGACGCCAGGGCGGAGGGACGCGGCCCGTCCCTCCGCCCGCACCCCCTCGCATCCCTCCCACGAAGGACGGTATCCACCATGGCGGACACCGCGACCGCCGCGGCGAACGGCGGCGGGCACCCCGCCGCCGGGAGTCCCGCCCCGGTGGCCGAGGCCACCGGCATCAGCAAGAGGTTCGGAGCCACCGTCGCGCTGCGCGACGCCCGGATCACCATCGCCCCCGGCGAGTCGCACGCGCTGGTCGGCCGCAACGGCGCCGGCAAGTCGACGCTGGTGTCCATACTGACCGGACTGCAGCCCGCCGACACCGGGACCCTGCGCTTCTCCGGCGAGGCGGCGCCCGCCGTCGGCGACATCGACTCCTGGCGCTCCAGGGTCGCCTGTGTCTACCAGAAGTCGACGATCATCCCCGACCTGACCGTCGCCGAGAACCTCTTCCTGAACCGGCAGAGCGACGGCGCGATGCGGCCCATCCGCTGGAAGCACCTGCGGTCGCGGGCCGAGGAGTTGCTCGCCGGATACGGCGTGGACGTGAAGGCCGACGCGCGGGCGAGGGATCTCACCGTCGAACAGCGGCAGTTCGTGGAGATCGCGCGGGCGCTGTCGTTCGGCGCGCGCTTCATCATCCTCGACGAACCGACCGCGAAGCTCGACGCCCGCGGCATCCACCGCCTCTTCGACAAGCTCCGCGACCTCCAGCGCCAGGGCGTCGCCTTCCTCTTCATCTCGCACCATCTGCAAGAGGTGTACGACCTCTGCACCACCGTCACGGTCTACCGAGACGCGGCCCACATCCTGACCGCGCCCGTCGCCGGACTCGGCCACCAGGCACTGGTGGAGGCCATGACCGGGGAGAGCACCGTCACGGCGGCGGCAGCCGTCGAGAACCGCGCCCCGGTCCGGTCCGACGCCCCCGCACTCCTCACCGTCGAGGGCCTCACCCTGCCCGGCGCCTGCGAGAACCTGTCGCTGTCGGTGCGCGCCGGCGAGGTGGTCGGCCTCGCCGGCGCCGCGGCCAGCGGCAATGTGCGGGTCGGCGAGAGCGTCGCCGGGCTGCACCGCCCCGAGCAGGGCACGATCTCCGTCGGCGGGCGGCGGGTGCGCGGCGGCAGCGTGCCGTCGGCGCTGGCCGTCGGCGTCGGGCTGGTCCCGGAGGACCGGCATCTGCAGGGCCTGGTCAACAACCGCAGCGTGGCGGAGAACGCCACCCTCACCGTCACCGACCAGCTCGGCCCGTACGGCACGGTGCTGCCCGCCCGGACCAGGACCTTCGCCCAGCGCATGATCCGCGACCTCGACATCAAGACGCCGGGCGGGTCCACCCCCGTGTCGGCCCTGTCGGGCGGCAACCAGCAGAAGGTCGTGGTGGCCCGCGCCCTGGCCACCGACCCCCATGTACTGGTCGCCATCCGCCCCACCAACGGGGTGGACGTCAAGTCCAAGGAGTTCCTGCTGCGCCGGATCCGGCAGGTCGCCGACAGCGGGAAGGCCGCGCTGATCGTCTCCGACGAACTGGACGATCTGAAGGTCTGCGACCGGCTCGTGGTGATGTTCCACGGGCGGGCGGTCGCCGAGTTCGACCGCGGCTGGAAGGACGAGCACGTGGTCGCCGCCATGGAAGGCGTGGCCGGACGCGGGCAGCCCGCCGCCGAGGGCAAGGGCACCCCGGACACCGCGGCGAAGTCCGGCGCCGCCTCCGACGACCGGGCGGACACCGCCTCGGACACCACCGAAGAGCACGGAAGGTAGTCATGTCCGCCACCACTGATGTCACCGACCCCGCCACGAGCACGGCGCGGGAGACCACCGGGGACACCCGCCGCGGGCTCGACCTCGGTCGCTTCCGTGAGCTGTCCCTGGTCCCGGCGATCCTCGTCCTCGGGCTGATCGGGTTCATCGTCTCGCCGGCCTTCCTGACCGCCGACAACCTCATCGGCGTGGCCCAGCAGTCCACCGAGCTGAGCCTGCTGGTGCTGGCCACCGCCCTGATCCTGGTCTGCGGCCGGATGGACCTGTCCCTGGAGTCCACCATCGGCGTGGCGCCGGTCATCGCCGTCTGGCTGGTCCTGCCGACCAGCGGCGCCCGGTTCACCGGGCTCGGCCTGCTGCCCGAGTGGACGGCCGTACCGCTGTGTCTCCTGGTGGGCGTGGTGATCGGGGCCGTCAACGGCTTCCTGATCCTGAAGCTGCGCCTCAACGGGTTCATCGTCACCCTCGGCATGCTCACCATGCTGCGCGGTCTCCAGGTCGCCCTGTCCGAGGGCCAGTCCATCGTCGAACTGCCCTCCTCCTTCACCTACCTGGGCAAGGCGTCCTGGCTCGGTGTGCCGGCCGCGATCTGGATCTGTGTGGTGCTGTTCGCCCTCGGCGGCGGCGCGCTGGCCTGGCTGCGGCACGGCCGGGCGCTGTACGCGATCGGCGGGAACGCGGAGGCCGCCCGCACCGCCGGTATCCGGGTGGACCGGATCGTGTGGGCGGTGCTGATCCTCGGCAGTGTGCTGGCCGCGTTCGCCGGCATCCTCTACAGCGGTCACTACGGCTCGATCTCCGCCACCCAGGGCAGCGGCTGGATCTTCCAGGTCTTCGCCGCGACCGTCATCGGCGGGGTGAGCCTCAACGGCGGCAAGGGCTCGGTGTTCGGCGCGCTCACCGGTGTGCTGACGCTCCAGCTCGTCGTCAACGTCATGACGCTGGCCGGTGTCCCGCCGCTGTGGAACCAGTTCCTCAACGGCGCGATCATCATCGTCGCACTGATCATCTCCCGCTTCGCCTCGGGCGAGAAGCAGGAATAGGCCCGCTACAGGGAGGCCTCTCGTGGCACTGACCGACGAGGCGATGGACAAGATCAAGGCGATGATCGTGGCCGGTGAACTGGCGCCGGGCTCGCGCCTGCCCAAGGAGGAGATCCTCGCCGCCCAGCTCGGCCTGTCCCGCAGCTCGCTGCGGGAGGCGGTACGGGCCCTGACCGCGATGCGCATCCTGGTCACCCGGCAGGGCGACGGCACCTACGTGTCCAGCCTGGAGCCGCACCTGCTGCTGGAGACACTCTCCTTCGCCTCGGACGTCTCCCAGGGGCGGACGGCCCTGCAACTGCTCCAGGTGCGACGGCTGCTGGAACCCCAGGCCACCGGGACGGCCGCCGCCCTGCTCTCCGCCGACGACCTCCGGGACCTCGGCACCATCCTGGAGAAGTCACGGGCCGCCGCCACGGTCGAGGAGTTCGTCGGCCACGACATCGCCTTCCACCTGCGGATCGTGGAGGCGGTCGGCAACCCGGTGCTGTCCATGCTGCTGCGGGTGCTCTCCACCCGGACCCAGCGGGCCCGGATCGTCCGGGGCACCCGCACCGAGCGGGCCGTGGAGCACGCGCACCGGGAGCACGAGGAGATCCTGCGCGCCCTGCGGGCCCGTGACGCCGCCCTGGCGGTCTCCGCCGCGACGGTCCATGTCGCGGCCGTGGAGCAGTGGATGGCGGCCGGGCTCGACGAGGACCCCCTCGGCGCGATCGAGGACTGACCGCGCCGAGGGACTCAAGGGCGGGTCGTCAGGGGTCCGGCGCTCACATGCCGGTGGCGTCCACCAGGTCGCCGAGGTCGACGAACTTGAAGCCGGTGGACGTGCGGGTGCCGCCCTCCCCGTCCGGGACCCCGGGGGTCTCCTGGCCGTCCTGGACGACGAGGAGGCCGCGCGGATAACGGTGGCCCAGCGGGGCGTTGAGGACGGCGGCGCCGTCGCACTCCTGCACCCCGTCGAGGGTGTCCGACGCGGCCCCGATCCGGAAGCCGCCCTCGTACTCGTTCCCTTCGCCGACCTCGCGGTCGTACAGGGCGAAGGTGTCGTCGCCCTGGCTGGATGCGAGCAAGTAGCCGTCACCGTCCAGCTCCTGATAGAGCGTCAGACCCTCGACGTCGGCCGACAGGTGCTTCCCGCCGAAGCCGGGGTCGGCACCCGGCGCGCACTCCTCGCTCTCCTCGTCGTAGGTGCCGGGGACGCCGTACTCCCTGGTCCGCTCGACCAGGACCGGCCTGCCGGTGAGGTCGGCGCGCAGGCGCCAGATGCCGATGTCCTCCTGGCCGGCGTAGAGGGTGCCGGTGGCGGGGTCGACGGCCATGCCCTCCACCTGCGGAAGTTCCCCGGGCTCGCCGCAGGGGCTCCACCTCGTCCCGTCGGGCAGCCGGAAGGAGGAGGGCAGGTCCAGGGTACGGATCTTGCGGTAGCCGACCCTGCCGTCGGCCGTCGGGAGGAGTTCGAGCAGGGCGAGGCGGGTGCGCTCACGCCGGCTGACCAGGGCGTAGGAGCGGCCGGTGGCCTTGTCCGTCCAGGTGGCGAGGCCGTAAGCGGTGCGCTGGTCGTTGATCTCGGCCTGGTCGGCGGAGAACACGGGGGCGGCGGCCGGGTCGGTGATGTCGGTCAGCGGCCCCTTCCGGCGGGCGGGGTCGATGCGGTAGATCCGCAGCCGGTCGTTGCCCCGGTCGCTGACCACGGCCACGTCGGTCCGGCCCGCCGGGGTGCGCAGGCCGGTGACGAGGTCGACGTTGTTGTAGCGGCCGGGGGCGTCGTCCCGTGTCGGCGGCTTCGGCGCGGGCAGCGACTGCACCGGGCGGGCGTCCAGGTCGTAGACGCGCAGACCGCCCTCCTTCGCGGTGGCGACGACGAGACTGCGGCTGGGGTCGGCGGGGTTCCGCCAGATCGCCGGGTCGTCGGCGTCGGAGCCGCCGCCGGCCTCGTCGTCGTACAGCGCGGCCGACTCGCTCGTCGCGGTCACCGTCGGGAGTGCGGACCCACCCGCCCCCGCGCCCGCGGGGGACGCCGAGAGAGTGACGGTCAGCGCCGTGACCGTGGCGAGGAGGGCGGCTCTTGCAGCAGTACGGGGCGTTCTCACAGGCGTTCGCTTCCTTACCGTCGTGTGTGCCGTCGATGGCCGGGACACGCAGATGGTGCGAGGAGAAGCTTGCGCGCAGACGGACGTGACCTGTCCATGCCGAAGCCGTCGATCGGCCGCGGTTCGGCCGAAGTTCGCCCGGTCGTCACCTGATGTGGCGCGCCGGGCTCGTTGCGAGGTGGAGGAGGTGCTCCAGGGGTCCACGGCGGAACCACCTGGTCCAGACGGTGGCGAGCAGCATCGCGACCGAAGCGTGGAGGAGGAGGTCGACCAGGGCCGGTCCGGTCTCGTCCTTCATGCCGAACTCCCGGATGGCGAGGATGTGCAGCACGTACGCGGTCAGGGCTGTCATGCCGACCGCGCGTACGGGACCGGCGAGGCGGGTGAGGCGTGGCAGCCGGTCCGTGGCCGTCACGCACGCCACCACCACGAGCAGCGCGACACCGGTGTTGCCGAGAAGGGAGAAGGTCGTCTGGCTGTGCGGCGCGCCCACCAGGAGCCAGGCCGCCGGGGCGCCGTCGACGAGGTCGCCGACGGTATCGGACCACCAGGCCGAGGCGGCGGAACCCCCGTCGGTGGCGGCGGCGACGGTGGCCCGCGCGTGCGGGACGAGGCGCAGTGCCAGCAGGGAGCCGCCGTGGCCGAGGAGAGCCAGCACGCCTGCGGTGACGGCCAGTCGGGTGCGTACCGTACGCCGGGTGAGGTCGAGGCGGGCGACGGCCATACCGGCGAGCATGTACGACGCCCAGGTGAGCACGGGGTACGCACCCGTGAACAGCAGTTCCACGAACCCGTCCGTGTCACTGACCCGGGCCAGGGGGTCGGCGGCGATGATCGCGTCCGCCCGGCTCCCCTCCTCGATCGACTGCCGGACCACGTACAGGACCTGGGGCAGGACGAGCGCGCCGGCGGCGGCGAGGAGTGCGAGGGTCCGGGCGCGCAGCCGGTACAGCGGGAGGATGACGAGGAAGGTCAGCCCGTAGAAGGCGAGGATCACGTCCACGTCCGTGTCGAGGGCGGTCAGGGCGAAGCCCAGGGCGATCAGGACGACGGAACGGATGACCATCCGCGTCACCGCCTGCCGCCCGGCGCGCCCGGTGCGCGGCTGGGGCCGACCGGTGATCAGTACGAGGGTGAAACCGGCGAGCAGCGCGAACAGCGCGGAGGAACGGCCCCGCGCCAGCTCCATGACGAGGCCCAGCGGCCCGCCGGCCCCGGGGTCGGGGCCGACATGCGCGGCGAACATGCCGAGGACGGCGAGCCCGCGGGCCAGATCGACTCCGAGCAGCCGTCCGGTCGAGGGGCCCGGGGAGAGCCCGGCGGGGCCGCCGGCGGCGCGCGGGGTGACGGCGGCCGGCGAGGTCACCGGCCGGGACGACAGGTGCGATGACGTCTCTGGTGTCATGGCCTTCAGCGTCGGGGGCGCGAGGGGCGCGAACCCATCCGGCGGGTGGCTGGACGATTCCCGCCGACCGGCCGGGGCCACCCCCGCCAGGTGACCGGAAACCGGGAGAAAAGGGAACCCGGCGGCGGTCCCGGACGTCGTAGGTGTTCGGGACAGCTCCATAGGTGGTCCGACGGCGAGCGGAGCACGGGTGATCCGGGTACTGGTGGTCGACGACGAAGCCCTGATCCGCACGGGCTTCGAGCACATCCTCAACTCCGCGGACGACATCGACGTGGTGGCGGCGGTCCCCGGCGGCCGCGCGGTCCACGCCGTACGGGAACTGCGCCCCGAGGTCGTGCTGCTGGACATCCGTATGCCGGACGTGGACGGGCTCACCGTCCTCGCCGAACTCCGCAGACTCCCCCGCCCTCCCGTGGTGGCCATGCTCACCACCTTCGGCATGGACGAGTACGTGGCGGCCGCCCTGCGCTCGGGGGCCGCCGGGTTCCTCCTGAAGGACACCGACCCGGAACAACTGCCGTATCTCGTACGCACCTTGGCGGCGGGCGGAGTCGTGTTGTCGTCGCGGGTGACCCGCACCGTCGTCGACGGCTATCTGGACAACGGCCCCCGGCAGGCCGCCGTCCGGCTCGTCGAGCGGCTCACCGCACGCGAGCGGGCCGTGCTCGTCCTCATCACCGACGGGCTGTCCAACACCGACATCGGTGACCGGCTGCATCTGAGCACCGGGACGGTCAAGGACCATGTGAGCGCGCTCCTCACCAAGCTGGAGGTGAGCAGCCGGGTACAGGCGGCGCTGCTGGCCGAGCGCTCCGGTCTGCTCAGGCCGTCGCGTCCCGTCGGCGGTGAGGGGGACGGCGGATGAGGCACCCCGCCCGCGTCCCGCACGGGCCCGCCATGGACGCGTTGCTGGTCGCGGCCTCGCTGCTGGACGTGTGGATCCACGACGTGGGCCCGCATCACCCCCGGGAACTGGCCGCCGCCCTGCTCGCGACCCTGGCACTGCCCCTGCGCCGCAGGCTGCCGCTGCCGACCTTCCTGCTCACCCTGCCGACGGCCCTGTTCACGGACGCGGTGTTCGCCACGCTGGTGGCGCTGTACACCCTCGCCTCGCGCACCCATCACCGGGTTCCGCTGGCCGTGTGCGCGCTGGCGTTCACCGTGTGCGACCTCACCTGGTGGTCGTGGCCGTCACCGGAGTTCACCGACCTCGACGACCGTCAGGCACTGATCCCCCTGTCCTACAGCGTGGCGCAGGCGACCGCGCCCCTCTTCCTCGGGCAGCTCGTCCAGGCCCGCCGGGAGCTGTCCCTGCGGCTCGTCGAGGTCTCCGAGGCGCGTGAGCACGAGCGGCTGCTGATCGCGCAGAGCGTCCTGGCGAAGGAACGCGCCCAGCTCGCCCGCGAGATGCACGACGCGGTCTCCCACCAGGTCAGCCTGATCGCCGTGCACGCCGGGGCCCTCCAGGTCGGCAGCCGGGACCCCGAGGCGAAGGAGGCCGCGGCCACGATCCGGCGGCTCGGCGTGCAGACCCTGGACGAACTGCGGCACATGGTCGGCGTGCTGCGCGCCTCCGGCAGCCGTCCCACCGAACTGACCCCGCAGCCCTCCCTCGCCGATCTCGACCGGCTCGTCACCGGCAGCGGCATCGACACCGACCTGCGGACGGACCTGCCCGACGACCTCCCGCCGCCCGTGCAGCGTGCCGTCTACCGCACCGTCCAGGAGGCCCTCACCAACATCCGCAAGCACGCCCCCGGCGCCACGGCCACCGTCCGCGTCGTCGGGCGGGACGGCGCCCTGCACGCCACCGTCACCAACACCGCGCCCAGCCGCCCGGCCCTCTCCCTGCCGGGCGCCCACCACGGCCTGATCGGCCTGCGCCAGCGAGCCGAACTCCTCGGCGGCACGGTCACGTCCAGGCATCTGCGGGACGGGGGCTACGAACTGCGGCTGGAGCTGCCCATGGACGGAACACGCTGAGCAGCGCCTGCCGGGTGGAGGGCCGCAGATTGTTCACGATCAGCCGGTAGGCCTTCTCGGCGTCCTTGAGGCGGGCCCAGCACAGGGCGCGTCAGGCGTTGGCCCAGCCGAAGCTCTCCATGCCGCGTGCGGTGAGCAGCGCGGTCGCGCCCTCGACCATCGCCTCGGGGGTGTAGCCGTCGGGGCGGATGCGGTCACCGGGGAACAGCTGGACGAGCGGGGAGACCCGAGGCATACGTCCACCAGGTCCTCTACCGCCGGCAGATCAGCCGGTGGCGGCAGCGCGAAGCCGCGGCAACGACGTACCCCGCCGGGACGACGGTGCCCGTGCGGCCCGAGTCCGCCGGGGAGGTGGGCGCCGAGTCGGACACCGAACCGCGGATCGCGCTGTGGGCGGCGTTCGGCCGTCGGCCGAAGCGGCGGGCCGTGGAGCACAGGGGCTCCGGCCCACTGCCCGGCCTCCGGCCCCACCTCCTGCTCCACCAGGCCGCGTCGATCGCCGCGGACGGCCCCGGACGGCCCCGGACGACAGGAGGATCTTCACCCTGTCGCCGGGCACCGGCGACCGACCCGCACGTCCGGTGGGCCGGAGCGGCGCCCCGCTCCGGCCCACCGACGCACTACGCGACGCCTACGGGCCGACCCCGGACTCCGCTCCGTCCCGTCAAGTGGAACGTTTCGTCCAGTCGATCAAGCCGGTCCGGTCGCCGCCCTGGACGATCGGAACGATCCGCCAGGTCCGCCCCGTCCCTCCTGTCCGTCGTATCCGTCCTGTCCGTCCTGTCGACCCGTTCACCGCGGTCGGCCCTCTCCACCCGGTCCGTCCGCAGCGCCAGGATTCCCGCACGCAAGGCCGTGACGATGAGATGCGTGCGGTTCTTCGCGCACAACTTCTCCCGGATGCTGCGCATATGGGCAGCCACCGTGCGGGGTGAGATCGACAGCCGCCGGGACATGTCCGCGTCCGACATGCCGTGGGCCGCCAGAAGGAGGATCTCCAGTTCCCGGGCGCTGAGCCGGCCGTCGCTGTCCACTGCCATGGGGTGCCTGCCTTGTTCGGAGGGGGTCGGGGACCCGTGGGTCGTCCGCCTGGTGCGCTGTGACTCTTTCGTGACAACCGGGGCCCGGGCATCGACCGTTCGACCGATACCCGGAAGTAGCCATCGGCCGATCGGCCCGGTCCCCCCGCTCGGGCACATCTTTCGCCGGGAAAGTGCCAACCGCCCGATTCGGGACAGCAGTTCAGTCCGGCGGCTTCCCCCGACAGCCGGATCGGTCACGTGATCCATGGCATGCTCGGCCGCGTGAGCGACACCCCCACACGCGTGCTGATCGCCGACGATCAGGACCTGGTCCGGACCGGCTTCCGTCTCATCCTGAACGCCCAGCAGGGCATCGAGGTGGTCGGAGAGGCCGCCGACGGGCTCGCGTGCGTGGAGCTGGCGCGCGTGCTGCGGCCGGACGTGTGCCTGGTGGACGTCCGGATGCCGAAGCTGGACGGACTGGAGGTGACCCGGCTGCTCGCCGGGCCCGGGGCGACGCACCCGACGCAGGTCGTGGTGGTCACCAGCTTCGACCAGGACGACTACCTCGACGTGGCCCTGCGCAACGGCGCGTGCGGATTCCTGCTGAAGGACGCCGCGCCCGCGTTGCTGATCGAGGCGGTACGGGCGGCGGCGCGGGGCGACGCGCTGGTCTCCCCCGGCGTCACGGTCCGGCTGCTGCGGCTGCTGGAGGAGCGGACGTCGGCCGACACCGGCGGGGTGCCCGAATCCGCGCTCAGCGCACGGGAGTTGGAAGTCGCCCGGCTGGTGGCGGTGGGCCGCACCAACCAGGAGATCAGCGACGAGCTATGCCTGTCCCTGTCCACGGTGAAGACGCACCTGGGCCACATCCACCACAAACTGGGCGTACGCAACCGGGTCGAGGTGGCCGCGTGGGCCTGGGCCAACGGGACGGTGCGGACGGAGCGGTGAGGGAGCCGCCGTGAGGCTTCTGTGGATGATCTGTGTCCCTCCCCACAGATGGATACTCCGTCTGCCAGGCGGGCATGCGCATGCCTAGCCTCACGAGGCATGACCACCTCGTCACTCGCGGCACTTTCGGCACAGGCGACCCAGCCACACCTCGGACCGCCCCGGTTACCCGTACGGCAGCTGAAGCACCGTGCCCTGTACCCGGCTCTGGGGGTGCTGTGGATCCTCGACGTCGCCGTCATCGGGTCGTATCAGCGCGGCCCCGTCGACTGGCTTCCGCTGGTGACCGGCCCCGTCGCCCTGGCCCTGGTGGTCGTCCCGGCACCGAGGCTGAGCACCGAGTGGCGGGCGGGGATCTGCGCGGCCGCCTCCACGGCGGTGACGCTGGGCACCTCCCTGATGGGATCGGACCTGCCCGCGTGGGGGCTGCTGGAGACCGCGTGCATGCTGGTCCTGCTGATCCGCATCTGCCGCAACGTCCGCCGCCCCGGCATCGTCCTCGCCCTGGCCGCCGCGCTGGGGGCCAGCATCATCGACGAGCCCCTGCGCACCGGGGGCACGGGCATCACCCTGACCTATCCCTTCCTGCTGACGTTCGCGGTCGGCGGCGCCGTCGGAGCCGGGTGCTACCTGCGCACGCTGGACGCCCGGCGGCGCCGTACGATCTCCGCCGTACGCCTCGCCGAGCGCATCCAACTCGCCCGGGAACTGCACGACTTCGTCGCCCACCACGTGACGGGCATCATCGCGCAGGCCCATGCCGCCGGCGTGATCCACGAGAGCGCGCCCCAGCAGGTCGGCCCCATCCTGGGCAACATCGCCGAGGCCGGGCAGCGGACCATGGACTCCATGCGCCGGCTGATCAGTGTGCTGCGCGAGGACGGCGAGCAGGGCTCCATCGAGTCCCCCGAGGCGCCGTACGCGGAACTCGCCAAGCTGGTCTCGGCCTTCGGCGGTCAAGGTGACGGATCGTCAGCCCAGCTGGAGGTCACCGGAGTCGCCCGCGGGAGCACGCTGCTGCCCGAGGTGGGCTGCGCGGTCCATCGCGTGGTACAGGAGGCACTGACCAACGTACGGCGGCACGCGCCGGGCACCAAGGCGACCGTGCGCGTCCAGCGCACCCGCGGCGATCTGCTCCGGGTCGACGTGTACAACGCCGGTCCCGAGCGGCGGGTCTCCCGCCCCACCGGAGGTCGTGGCGGCTACGGCCTGATCGGACTTCGGGAGCGGGCCGAGGCCGTCGGCGGCTCCCTGACGGCGGGGCCCGCCGACGACGGCGGCTGGTGGCTCATCGCCCACTTCCCGGTCCTCACGGACGCCCCGCCCCCGGACACGGAGAAGTCCACCGCGGCGGCGTCCCGGCGGCCCGCCGGACGCCATGCCAAGCCGATCGCGCACACGGAACCCGAGCCGGACATGAGTTGGGACGCGGGGTAGGCGGTCCGGGAGGCGAGGAGACGTGCGGGGACGTGGATTAGGCAATTCTGCGCATCGCGCCGGGACGGCGGACACACTAATATCGAAGAGCCAAAGGCGCCGGGACGGCCTCATCTCGTCCCGCAGAGCGGTGAACCGGCCCGGACCGGGCCCTTTCGAGGGCCCGTTCCCTCTTTTATCGCCCGCCATTTCGCGCGTCGGCGGACCGGTGTCCACCGTCGGGAAATCGCAGGAAAAGCGGAACCAGGAAAAGCGGAACGCAGAAGACGCGGGAGACATATGACTACGGCCGTCGTGGTGGGCAGCGGTCCGAACGGTCTCGCCGCCGCCGTGTACCTCGCCCGGGAGGGCGTCGAGGTCACCGTCCTGGAGGCCGCCGACACCATCGGCGGCGGCACCCGCACCAGCGAGCTGACCCCGGGCCTCCTGCACGACCACTGCTCCGCCACCCACCCCATGGCCGTCGGCTCGCCGTTCCTGCGGAGCCTCGACCTCGGGCGCCACGGGCTGACCTGGCGTCTGCCGGACATCGACTGCGCGCACCCGCTGGACTCCGGCGAGGCCGGTGTCCTGCGCCGGTCCGTCCAGGAGACGGCCGACGGCCTCGGCGGTGTCGACGGCCGCCGTTGGCGCCGGATGTTCGGGCCGCTCGCACACGGCTTCGACGCGCTGGCCGAGGACCTCATGCGGCCGTTGACGCATGTGCCGCGCCACCCACTGCGCCTGGCGGCCTTCGGTCCGCGGGCGCTGCTGCCCGCCGCCGCCCTGGGCCGGCTGTGGCGCTCGCCGGCCGCCCGGGCCCTCTTCGGCGGCGTGGCCGCGCACGCCTTCCGCCCGTTCCACCGGCCGGCCACCGCCGCCGTCGGGCTGACGATCATCGCGGCGGGCCATCGGCACGGCTGGCCGGTGGCGGCGGGCGGCTCCCGGGCGATCAGCGACGCGCTCGCGGCGCGGCTCGCGGAGTTCGGCGGCCGGATCGAGACCGGCGTGCGGGTGCGCACCCCGGCCGATCTGCCACCGGCGGACGTGGTCCTGTTCGACCTCGCCCCCCGCGCGGTCGCCGACATCCTGGGCGACCGGCTGCCGAGGCGCGTCGCGCAGGCCTACCGCCGCTTCCGCCACGGGCCCGGCGCCTTCAAGGCCGACTTCGCGGTCGAGGGCGGCGTCCCGTGGAGCAACGAGGCGGCCCGCAGGGCGGGCACCGTCCACCTCGGCGGGACGTTCGAGGAGGTCGCCCACACCGAGCGGCTGATCCACGCCGGCCGCATGCCGGAACGGCCCTTCGTCCTCGTCGGCCAGCAGTACCTGGCCGATCCTGGCCGCTCGAAGGGCGACCTCCACCCGGTCTGGACCTACGCCCACGTCCCGCACGGCTACGACGGCGACGCGAGCGAGGCGATCATCGGGCAGATCGAGCGGTTCGCCCCGGGCTTCCGCGAGCGTGTCCTCGACATGGCCGTCCGCCCGCCGGCCGCGTTCGAGGCGTACAACCCGAACTACGTCGGCGGGGACATCGTCACGGGGGCGAACACCGCCCTCCAACTGGCGATGCGCCCGCGCGTGGCGCTCGACCCCTACCGCACGGGAGTTCCCGGGATGTACATCTGCTCCGCCGCGTCGCCCCCGGGCGCCGGCGCCCACGGCATGTGCGGCGCGAACGCCGCCGCGTCGGCCCTGCGTCACCTCGGACGACGACGCGCGGAAGGATGAGAACGGGATGAGAACGGAAAGACCCGCCGCCCGCACCGGCCGCTGAAAAGGCCTGGACCGATTCGGTCCAGGCCTTTTCCGTGCCGGGGGACCACCAGAGAAACTCCGGAGAACCGCCGGTGAACCAACAATAGGCAATTTTATCGATGCGCAGGCGTCCGGCGAGAGCCTAATGTTTTCTCCAGAAGGGCACCGGAAGAAAAGAACTTCCGAAGTCCCGAACGCGAGAGGACAAAAGAAATGAGCAGCATCGAGAACGCGCTGAACAGCGTGGAAATCCCCGTCGAGGGTGTCGTCTACGTCGCCGCTCGCCCGACCCTGGGCACCCCGCGGATCGCCCGGGTGGGCAACAGGCTGGGCGGGCTCGCCCAGGCTGCCGAGGGCATCGGGGCCATCGGGGCGCTGGCCACCGCCGCGGTCGGTGTCGCCCAGGCCGCGGAGGCCAACAACCTGGCGGCGGAGGCCAACGCCCAGAACGCGGCCGCCCTCGCGGCGGTCGGTGGCGCGCCCCCGGCCTGACGCCGACGGTGAACACAAGGAACCCGCTGTCGGACCAGAGGGCTGTTCTGGTCCGGCAGCGGGTTCCTCCGCACGTGAAAAACGTGCTCAAAAGTACCAGGAAAAGAGGTTCCATGAAACTCGTACGAAGGATCAATTCCGCGGTGCCGGGCAGGGTCGCCTCCGCGGTGTTCAGCCCGATACCGGTGGGCCGGGACCGTGCGCTGGGCCTGTCGGAGCGGCTGGCCGCCGCGACGAGCCTCACCTCGTCCCTCGAATACCTCACCCAGCGCCACGAGATGGACAAGGGGGGCATGAACGACTGGGAGATCGCCAAGGACAGCATCGCCCACGCGAACCCTCTGGTGCGCCGGCTGGTCGACATCGCCAGCGGCCCCCGGACCACGACGGCACTGCACGTCACACGGGCCGCGGTCGCCACCGCCATGCTGCTGCCCGGCAAGTCGGGTTGGCGCGGGGCGGGCAGCCTCTTCCTCGGTGCGACCTCCGCCCTCCTCGGCCCCCGCCAGCACTACGGGAGCGACGGCGCCGACCAGGTGGCGACCCTCGTGCAACTCGCCACCGGCGGCGCCCGCCTGGTGCCCTCGCCGGCCGCCAAGGACGCCCTGCTCTGGTACGTCGCCCTGCAGTCCAACCTCTCCTACCTGGTCTCCGGGTGGGTCAAGCTGCTCGGCCCGGACTGGCGCGACGGCTCCGCGCTCGCGGGCGTGATGCGCACCCACACCTACGGCCACGAGGGCATGCACACCTGGGTCCGGAACAACCCCCGGGCCGCCAAGCTGCTCGCCCACAGTGTGCTGGCGCTGGAGTGCCTCTTCCCTCTCGCCTACCTCAAGGGCGGCAGGCTGACCCGTCCCGTCCTGGCGAGTGCCGCCGCGTTCCACCTGGCCAACGGCTACTTCATGGGACTCGGCAGGTTCGCGACCGCGTTCCCCGCGATGCACCCCCTGATCGCCTACACCGCGGCCCCCCGCACCCACCCCGCCGTCGCGGGACGCGACGACCGCGCCCTGCCGGCCGCGCTCACCGTGCTCGCCGGGGCGACGGCGGCCGCGGCCGTCACCGCCGTCCAACGGCGCATACGCGCCACCGAGGGCTGGCGGACCTCACGCGTGCTGACGACCCGCCACGGCAACCGGCTCCAGTACGAGGAGATGTCGTCGGGCGACCCCGACCGGCCGGTCTTCGTGCTCGCCGCCGGGCTGCTGTCCACCAGCGAGCACTACGCCTGGATCAGCGAGCGGCTGTCCTACGAGACCACGTACGGCGTCATCACCTACGCCCGCGCCGGATACGCCGGAAGCCGCCGCCGGGCGGTCACCGCCTACCGGCTGACGGAGTCCGTCGACGACCTCGTCGACCTGGTGAACGGGGCCGTGGCGCCGCACCGCAAGGTGATCCTGGTCGGCCACTCGATCGGCGGTGAACTCGCCCGTCGCGCCGTCCAGCACCTCGGCGACCGGGTGCACGGCGTCGTCTACCTCGACTCCTCGCACCCGGACCAGCTCAACCGCTCCGCCCAGCAGCGGGTGACCGGTGCCGCTCTGGGCAGCTCCTTCGCGTCCATGAGCCGGGCACTGCGCCTCGGCACCGGGGCGCTGCTGACCCGCCCGTGGTGGATCAAGGAACTGCCCGCCGCCTACCACGACAAGGTCTTCGCCCAGTACGGGGACACCCGGATGTGGTACGCGGCCCGCCGCGAATGGGCCGCCCTGCAGGAGGACTTCAAGGCCTTCTCCGGGCCGCTCGACCGGATCGACGGCGTGCCCGGCCTGGTGATCTCCGCCCAGCGGACCGTGGACCGCGACCCCGAGCAACTGCTCATGCACCGGGAACTCGCCGAGGCCCACCGCCGGGCACCCAGCGAGACGGTGGTCGTCGAGGGCGCGGGACACGACTCCCTGCTGATCAACAGCCGTTACGCCCACCAGGTCACCGACCGCGTCCTGGCGTTCTTCCAGGGCGTCGAGGAACGCGCCCGGGCACCCCGGTCGGGCCGGTCCGTCACGCTCGCCAAGGAGACCACGCGATGAGCACCCCCCGACGTTTCCCGCCGCAGAACCCGTTCACCGGCGAGGGCGCGGCCTGGCGGATCGCCGGCGCCGCCATGCTGGTCGTCACCGTCGCCGGCCAGCACCCCTTCGAGCAGTTCTCCCGGTTCCGTGCCAAGGACGTGCTGTCCCTGGTGCCGAACTGGCGGTTCTTCGCCCCCAACCCCTGTATGCACGACAGCCACTTCCTGTACCGCACGGTGGACGCGGACGGCGGCGCCTCGCCGTGGCACGACGCGTTCGCGACGGAGACTCGCAAGCCGCAGCACATCGTGTGGTTCCCCACCCGCCGCGCGGACAAGGGAATGGTCGACGCCTGCGCCGACATCCTGCCGACCCTGGAGTTCGGCGGCTTCGAGGGGGCCGCGCGCACGCCCGGGTACCGGATGATCACCGAGAACCTCCGCGTCCTCATCAGGTCCCGGGGGCCCGTGCCCGAGGACGTCCGGGGCTTCCAGTTCGCGCTGGCCAAGGACACCGGCTACGACACACGCCACCGTCCCTCGCTGCTGTTCGTCTCCCCGTTCGTCCCCCTCGACCCCCAGGCCCCGGGCACCCCGTTGACGCGGGCCCCGGCCAAGACCCCCGCAAAGGTGTGACCCATGGACAACGCGACCCCCTTCATCCTCCTCGGCATCCTGATATTCGCGGTCGGCCTGCTCAAGGCGGGCCTGCGGCTCGCCAAGGCCCGCTCGGAATCGGACGAGGACGGCAGGGAGCACGAGTGACCCGGGTCCGGGCGGCCACCGCGGAGCCGGGGGCGCGCGATGAGTGACCGTCCGGCCGGCCGGGGGCGGCACACCCGCCCGCAGGACCCGCCGGTGAACCTGGAGAAGGAGGGCGGGTCCGGTGCCGGGCGGCGCGCCGCGCACCGGGCGGTGCCCCAGCTCAACCTCCATCTGCTCTGGGGCGAGGGAGCCAAACCCTGGCGGGCCATGGGCCGGCACCGCCGCATGGTCCTGCTCGGCATCCTCCTCGGCCTGCTGGGGGCCGCGACGTCCCTGGCCCAGCCCGCGGTCATCGGCCAACTGGTCGGCGCCGTCGGCGAGGGACGCTCGCTGACCGGCCCGATCATGGTGGGCGCGGCCTTGTTCATCGCCGACGCCACCCTGGGCGCGCTCCACTCGTACGTCATCGGGCTGGCCGGGGAGAACATCGTCTACGACATCCGCCGGACCCTCGCCACGCGGCTGCTGCGCTCCCGGTTCAGGGCGTACAGCGGCCTGCAGCAGGGCGATGTGTTCTCCCGGATGGTCAGCGACACCATGCTTGCCCGCTCCACCATGACGCACGCGATCGACAGCATCCTCAACAACAGCTTCCTGGTCATCGGCGGCATCGTCCTGATGGCCTACATCGACACCGTGCTGCTCGCCGCCACCCTGGCCTGCCTCGGCGTCACCAGCGTCGTCTCGCTCTATCTGGCGCGCGGCGTACGGAAGGTGTCGCTGCTCAACCAGACCGACCTGGGCACCTTCGGCACCGCCCTGCTGCGGGTGCTGGGGGCCATGCCCACCGTGAAGGCGTCCCGGGCCGAGGACCGGGAGGCCGAGGGGATCGCGGCCATCGCCCGGCGGGCCCGGAAGTCCGGGATCAAGGTGACGGTGATGTCGTCGCTGCTCGACCCGACCATGAGCATCGGCACCCAGCTGGCCCTGACGGTCGTCATCGGTCTGGGTGCGGCCCGCACCGCGACCGGGGCGATGCCCACCGCCGACCTGACGGCGTTCATCCTCTACCTGTTCTACCTGGTGGCGCCATTGCTGACGCTGTTCGAGTCGATCGCGCAGTTCCAGATCGGCAGGGCGTCGGTGGAACGGCTCGCGGAACTCGGCAAGATCGAGGTCGAGACCGACCCGGACAGCAGCCGGCCGGCGCAACAGCCGCGTGGCGCCCGCGCGTTCGGGCGCGGGTACGAACCCGGACTCGCCTTCGACGGCGTCCGGTTCTCCTATCCGGGCAGCGACAAGGTCGTCCTCGACGGGGTCTCCTTCACCGTCCCGGCCGAGGGGCTGACCGCCGTCGTCGGTCCCTCCGGCGGCGGCAAGTCCACCGTCTTCCAGCTGATCGAGCGGCTCTTCGACCCGGTGGCCGGCGCGATCCGCATCGACGGCACGGACATCACCGAGCTGCCGCTCAACCGCCTGCGGTCCATCGTCGGTTACGTCGACCAGGACCACACCCTGCTGCGTGGCACCATCCGGGAGAACCTCACCTACAGCGCGCCGGACGCCGACGACAAGGACATCGCCGAGGCGCTGCGCATGGCCAACCTCACCGAGGTGATCGCCGCGCTGCCGCAGGGCCTCGACACCCCGCTCGGCGACCGCGGCGCCGGCCTGTCGGGCGGTCAGCGCCAACGCCTCGCCATCGCCCGTACGTTGTTGCAGGCGCCCCGGTTCCTGCTGCTGGACGAGGCCACCGCCAACCTCGACACCGAATCGGAGAACGCGCTGCGCGACAGCATCGCGATGATCTCCGGCTTCTGCGCGGTCATCGCGATCGCCCACCGGCTGTCCACGGTCACCGAGGCCCGGCAGATCGTCGTGCTCGACCGGGGACGGGTGCACGCCGTCGGCACCCACGACGAACTCCACCGGCACAGCGACCTCTACCGCCGGCTCGCCCGGCTCCAGGAACTCAGCGACCTGGCGTCCTGATCCACCGAACGACGGGGCGGCAGACCCGCCTTCACCCCGACAGGAGAAGACATCCCGACCACCCCAACCGTCCCGGCCACCCTGGCCATCCCGATCAATCAGGCAGGAGAGGTTCATGAACGACTTTCTGCTCATCCCGTCCGTGGTAGCCCTCGGCATCGTCGGCTTCCTCATCGCCACCCGGGCCGTCAGCACCCCCGCCGTCATCGGCGTCGCCCTCGTGGTGCTGTGGGGCGCCTGCTCCCAGGCCAGAAGCACCATCCACGCGCGGCACACCCCGTCCAAGAAGCGGAGGCAGCACCCATGAGCACCACCACGACGTCCCCTGCGCCCGGCGCCACGTCCAGCGGCAACGTCGAGGACATCGGCTACGGCCGGCAGTTCGGCGACTGGTACCACCGGCTGTTCCCCGACGACGCCTCCGTCGTCGACGAGGTGGAGCGCCTGGTCTCCCTGCACCCCGATCCGGCCCTCGGCACCGTCGAGTTCGGTGTCGGCACCGGCCGGATCGCGCTCCCGCTGTCACGCCGCGTCGGGCCGGTCACCGGCGTGGACTCCTCCCCCGAGATGCTCGACGTGCTGCGTCGCGACCTGGCCGACGACACCCCCGTGGAACCCGTGCACGGCGACATCTGCGTCTACACCGCCGACCGCGCCGTGGGGCTGGTGTACTGCGTCTGCGCGACCCTGTCGATGCTGCTCACCCCCGAGGAACAGCAGCTGGCGGTGCGCCGCGCCGCCGAACTGCTGGTCCCCGGCGGCAGGCTGGTGATCGAGACCCACAACAAGCCGGCCATCCTCGCCCTGCACGAGGGCAGCGCCCGTGCCACGTACTTCTCGCCCTACCCGGAGCCGGGCACCGGCCTGCAGAGCCACTCCGTCCTCCTGCCGGAGGGGTCGCTGTGGCATCTCTCGCACGTCTGGTACGAGGCCGACGGCACCACCCGCGTCGGCACGGAGATCTCCCGGCTGACCGCCCCGGAGGAGATGGACACCTACGCCCGCGCCGCGGGTCTCGTCCCCGAGGGCCGCTTCGGCGACTGGCCCGCCGACGCGGCCCCGTACTCCCTGGAATCCCCGCTGGCCATCTGCACCTACGTCAAGCCCTGACGGCCCGCACCGCGGCACGGGTGCGCGTCACCGGGGGGCCGGACCTGGTCCGGCCCCCCGGTCACAGTGCGAGCAGACCGGCCGCCGTCTCCTTGAAGCCGCAGGCGTCGATGTAGAACGGCCGCAGGTGGTCCTCGAAATCGACATGCAGCCACTGGCACCGCGCGGCACGGGCTTCGTGGGCGGCGGTCGCGATCAGCTCGGCTCCGACGCCCGCGCCGCGGCGGTGTTCCGCGACCACCGTGTCCAGGACGAAGGCGTGGACGCCACCGTCCCCGACGACGTTGACGAAGCCGATCAACGCCCCGTCCTCCCACGCGCAGACCCAGCCGAGACTGTGCCGTTCGAGCCGTGCCCGCCAGTCGGTCGCGGCGACCGGGTGGCCGAAGCCTTCCGCGTGCAGCGCGTCGAGTGCCGTGTTGTCGAAGTGGCCCCGCCACTCGTACGTGATCGTCACGCGTCGATCGTAGGCGCCGAGGGCTGGAGCTTTGTCGGGTACGAGGACCTGTACGAGGACTTGATCGGTGGGGCGGTGGCCGGGGATCTGCCACGATCGTCGTATGGGTGCATTGGACGCGGTGGCGGACAGGGTGGCAGGCGGGGCGAGCGTGACGTTCCGGCCCAGCGGCTCCTCGATGGTCCCGTTGATACGCAGTCGCCAGCAGGTGACCGTCGCTCCGGTGGACCCGGCGAAGGTGGAGGTCGGGGACATCGTCCTCGCCCGCGTCGCCGGGACCGTGTATCTGCACCTGGTGTCGTCCGTGGACCCCGCACGAAAACGGCTGCAGATCAGCAACAACCGCGGCCACGTCAACGGCTGGACGAGCCACGAGCGCGTCTTCGGCATCTGCGTCGCGGTCGACGGCGCGGCCCGCTCGGGAGCGGCGGGCAAGGCGAGGGCGACCGGGTGACGCAGCTGCCCCCGACCCACCGAGTCCCCTACGGCGGCTTCGCCTGCTGACCGAGCGGATTCCCTTCGAGGCCGACCGAGCCGATCGCCTTTGCGGCCGACCGAGCCGCTGTCCGTCCGGCCGACCGAGCCGCTGTCCTTCCGGCAGACGGAGCCGCTGTCCGCCCGGCCGACCGAGCCGGTATCCGTCCGGCCGACCGGGCCGGTCCCTCTCGCCGGCGAGTGCCTTCCCCTCGCCGCCCCCGGCGTCGCGCCAGGTCGGGCGCGCGCACCGGCGTGTCGACGCACGTGACCTTCGCCTCCTCAAGGTCGATACTTTCACCAGACGCGCTTCGAACCGACCCGTGCCCGACGACCCCGAGGATCTGATGCCCCGTCATCGCAGTCGGCACGTCATCGCAGCCGGAGGCGCGTCTCGACATCTCACCAGGAGGTACCCATGAAGATGCTGATCAACGTCGCGGAGAGCGTCGTCGCGGACGCGTTGCGGGGTATGGCGGCCGCGCATCCGGAGTTGACCGTGGACGTGGAGAACCGGGTGGTGGTGCGGCGGGACGCGCCGGTGGCCGGGAAGGTGGGGCTGGTGTCCGGGGGCGGCTCGGGACACGAACCGTTGCACGGCGGATTCGTGGGGCCCGGGATGCTGTCGGCGGCCTGTCCCGGTGAGGTGTTCACCTCGCCCGTGCCCGACCAGATGGTGCGGGCCGCGGCGGCCGTGGACAGCGGGGCCGGGGTGCTGTTCATCGTGAAGAACTACACCGGTGACGTGCTCAACTTCGACATGGCGGCCGAACTCGCCGAGGAAGAGGGCATCCGGATCGCCAGGGTGCTCGTCGACGACGACGTGGCCGTCACCGACAGCCTCTACACCGCCGGCCGGCGCGGCACGGGCGCGACCCTGTTCGTGGAGAAGATCGCGGGAGCCGCCGCCGAGGAGGGACAGCCGCTGGAGCGGGTCGAGGCGCTGGCCCGGCAGGTCAACGAGAACTCACGCAGTTTCGGCGTGGCCCTCAGCGCCTGCTCCACTCCGGCCAAGGGCAGCCCCACCTTCGATCTCCCCGCCGGAGAGCTGGAGTTGGGCGTGGGCATCCACGGCGAGCCGGGACGCGAGCGGCGCGCGATGATGACCTCGCGCGAGATCGCCGACTTCGCGGTGAACGCCGTCCTCGACGACATGAGCCCGCGCAACCCGGTCCTGCTCCTCGTCAACGGCATGGGCGGCACTCCCCTGCTGGAGCTGTACGGCTTCAACGCGGAGGTGCAGCGCGTGCTCACCGAACGCGGGGTGCCGGTGGCCCGCACTCTCGTCGGCAACTACGTCACCTCGCTCGACATGGCCGGCGCGTCGGTGACGCTGTGTCAGGTCGACGAGGAGTCGCTGCGGCTGTACGACGCGCCGGTGCGGACGCCGGGACTGCGCTGGGGTGCGTGAGGAGCGAGCGGGTGGTCGCCCCGCCCGGCCGGGTGGCGCGGGCCAGTGCCTCACTGTCAGTCAACTCACGTACCACGCAAGGAGATTGCTGTGCTCGACGCGGACTTCTTCCGTCGTTGGATGACGGCCACCGCGGCCTCGGTGGAACGCGAGGCGGAGCGGCTCACGGCGCTCGACTCGCCGATCGGGGACGCCGACCACGGCAGCAACCTGCGCCGCGGGTTCACCGCCGTGGTGACCGTCCTGGACAAGGACGCGCCGGACACGCCCGGCGCCGTCCTCGTGCTCGCCGGACGGCAGCTGATCTCGACCGTCGGCGGCGCCTCCGGCCCGCTGTACGGCACCCTGCTGCGCCGCACCGGCAAGGCGCTCGGTGAGGCGGGCGAGGTGAGCGAGGCCCAGCTGGCGGACGCGCTGCGTGCCGGGGTCGACGCGGTGAGGGCGCTGGGCGGGGCCGCGCCGGGCGACAAGACCATGATCGACGCGCTGGTCCCGGCGGTCGAAGCGCTCGGCGAGTCGTTCGCCGCGGCGCGGGCCGCCGCCGAGGAAGGCGCCCTGGCGACCACGCCGTTGCAGGCCCGCAAGGGCCGGGCCAGCTATCTGGGCGAGCGGAGCATCGGACATCAGGACCCCGGTGCCACGTCCGCCGCGCTGCTGATCGCCGCCCTCGCCACCGCCGCCGGGGAACCGGAGGCGAGCGATGTCTGACGCCGAGCCGGTCGGCATCGTGCTGGTGTCGCACAGCGCCGCCGTCGCCGCCGCGGTCGCCGAGCTGGCGCAGGGGCTGTCCGGTGCGGGCGCCGCCGTGCCCGTCGCGCCGGCCGGCGGCACCGAGGACGGCGGCCTGGGCACCAGCGCGGAGCTGATCTCCGCGGCGGCCGCCTCCGTCGACCGGGGCTCGGGTGTCGCGATCCTCGTCGATCTCGGGAGCGCGGTCCTCACCGTGAAGGCACTCCTCGCGGAGGGCGACGAACTCCCCGCGGACACCCGCCTGGTCGACGCCCCGTTCGTCGAGGGCGCCGTCGCCGCCGTCGTGACGGCCTCGACGGGCGCGGACCTCGCGGCGGTGGCGGCCGCGGCCTCGGAGGCGTACGCCTACCGGAAGGATTGACCTCCCGGATGTCCCGGTGGACGGTGCGGGGCCTGTCGCCGCTCGGCGACAGGCCCCCACCCGCCCGGGGAGGCCCCCCCACCCCCCCGCCAAGACCCCCCCCCGCGCCA